>JAAENL010000508.1 GCA_024224435.1 Halieaceae bacterium | reverse complement strand
TGGAGGCAACCACCAAATGCTCTTAAAGCAGCTAAAACATTGGGTGAAACGCTCATCACATTAGCCCTTAACTATGCCAGCCCCTTGATTTTTGACATAACTACAATGAATCAAGGATTTTGCTTGGTGCAAACGTGGCATGAAACGCCTCCCTGATGAAGTTTTTTTGCAGAAAAAGTCCTGATTTCAGCCACTTGGCCAAGCGCTTGGCCAAGTGACATTTTTTATGGGAATAAAAACCCGGGTTGCGCGTAGTACTTCCGACGTGGTGAACTGCCTGCCCAATGCAACAGCCCGACGGCAATAGCCCTTGGCCGGTGAGATGACGGCCGACAGCCACCTCCCGTTCAGCGACGAGTTGGAAGCGTTGAGCGAATCGGGCTTTGCGCTAGCCATCCAGTTGCTTGGCCGTCACGAGGATGCCGCAGACGTGGTGCAGGACGCCCTGCGCAAGCTGATTCACAGCGGCCGCTACAAAGCCCAAAAGGGCAGTCCGCTTGCCTGGTTTTTGAAAGTGGTGCGCAACGGCGCGCTCGATACCCTGCGCCAACGCAGGCCGAACGACGGCGAAGCCGTCGCCAGGCTGGCCGCGACCACCCCACCGCCAGACATTGCAGTTGAGCGGGAAGAACTGGCCGGAATCATGCGCCGCAAACTCGAAACGATGCTGGTGGATCAGCGGGAAATCATCCTGCTGCGCGACTTCCACGACTTGAGCTACACGGAAATCGCCGAGGTGCTCGGCATCGCGCCGGGTACTGTGATGAGCCGCCTGCACCGCGCTCGGAACGAACTGCGCAAGCGCATGAAAAAATATTTGCAATGAAACATGACTGCCTGGAAACTGAACCACTGATTTCCGGCTACCTTGACGGGGAGCTGACCCAGTCCGACCGGCAACGCGTGGATTTGATCTTGGAGGACTGCGAGCAATGCTCCCTGGTCTTTGCAGAAATGAAGAAACTCCGCAAAGGCGTGGGCAGCCTTTCTTTCGATCAACTAACCGAAACGGAGAAAAGCAACATGACTAAAAATGCAACATCAGGAGCGGGATCGAACCTTGGCCAGTTCCTGGCCATTACCGGCTTGATCCTGGTTTACGGCGTGGGTGCCTTCTGGCTCTGTTGGGAGCTGGTCATCGACGCCAAGTTTGTCGAGACCGGCGACGCAAAGGACAAGGTGCCGATGTTCATCCGGCTCGGTTTGCCGACGCTGATCGGTGGTGTCGGCATTCTGTTTTTCACCGTGCTGTCCCAGCGCTTGAAGGCGGCCAAGACAGACAAATACACTGACGTGCAGATTTGAACACCATGAGCGATACAAACAAAATCATCGTCGTAACCACGCCGGGCATCCCCGGGAAAAACGTCATCCGCACACTGGGCCTCGTGCGCGGTAACACCATCCGTGCCCGCCATGTAGGCAAAGACATCATGGCCGGCCTGCGAAACCTGGTGGGCGGTGAGGTGACCGAGTATGCCAAGCTGCTGGCTGAAAGCCGCGAGCAGGCGCTCGACCGTATGGTCGACCAGGCGGAGGAGCTCGGTGCAAACGCCATCATTGGGCTGCAGTTCCAGACCTCTGTCATCATGGGCGGGGCAGCCGAGATGATGGCCTACGGCACAGCCGTCGTGGTCGAGTAAAGGCGCTTGGCCAGGCGCTACTGCTTCTTCGCACCGCCCTTGGGCAGGATGTGCATCATGCCGCGCATCAACAGCGCGTGGCCGGGGAAGGTGCAAACGTATGGGTAGTCCCCGGGTGCCGGCGCAGTGAAGCTGATGACCGATTTCTGTTCGTAGTCGATCATCGTTGATCCCCACAAAATCTTCGGTGTGTCTGGACGCCACTGCTTCTTGAAACCGTCGTTACCCAGCAGGATTGCAAGGTTGGCCACCTCATCGGCTGCGCCCGGCTTGACGATCAGCAGGTTGTGCGGCGGGAAGTCGTTGTTCACGAAAGTCAACTGCACCGGCTTGCCGGTCTCGACGCTGAACTCTTTTTTGTCGTAAATCATCTTGTCCTGCACCGTGCTGATGGTGATGCGAAAGGGCTCCTTTCGCCTGGCACCACTCACGGCCATCTCCAGCGAGTAAAAGCCGGTGCGGGCGGTGACATAGAGCGTTTTCAAATCCTTGCCGCCAAACACCACGTTGGCCGGACTCTCCGGAAACTTCAGGTCAGCGACCTGTTCGCCCTTCGGGTTGAACACCTTCACGCTGCCTGTGGTGAGGTACACGTTGCCGTGCTGGTCAAGCGTCATGCCGTCCGAGCCGCTTTCGCAGAAAAGCTTCCGATCCTTCAGCATACCGTCTGACTGGATGGCGTAGCGGTAGATTTTTTTGTCGCCTATGTCGGCAATGTAGAGCGTTGAGTCGTCCGGAGTGCCGACAAGGCCGTTCGGACGCTTGAAGCCGTCAGCCACTCGGATCACCTCTCCGCCG
>JAAENL010000507.1 GCA_024224435.1 Halieaceae bacterium | reverse complement strand
CCCCCGGCTACGAGATAAACGTCGATTCGATCCGACTTGCTCATCTTACAGCTGCACGCGCTTGGTGAAGCCGCCATCTGCTACCAGGTTAACCCCGGTGATCAGGCTCGCAGCTGGGCTAGCAAGGAAAGCCACCGCGTTGGCGATTTCCTCGGCACTGCCAAAGCGGCCCTGGGGGATTTGGGCCAGCGTACCCTCATAGAGCTCGGACATGTTTTCTTTGATGAATTCCCATGCACCGCCCTCTATGAAAATCGGGCCGGGGGACACGCAATTGACTCGGATACCGGTTGCTGCGAGTGCTTGGCTCAATTGTTTACCATGGATGACCAGTGCACCTTTGATAGCGTTGTAGGGCTGCGGGCCCATAAAGGTTTCGACGCCAGCGGTGCTTGAGATGATTACGATGGAGGCGGCATCTGACTTCTCGAGAAATGGCATGGCAGCCTCGATTCCGCGAGTGGTACCGAAGACGTCAACGTTCAAAGCATTTTCCCAACCCTCTTCGCTCATGTTACCGCCGCCGGCACTGACGTTAGGCACGAAGATATCAATGCCGCCGAGTTCGCCCGCCGCCGCGGCGACCCACGCTTGATAGGCGTCTTTGTCAGCCACGTCGACGACTGCACCGGTTACCTTGACGCCCTTGGCGCTAAGCTCGGAAATGGCAGTATCGACTTCTTCCTGGTTGCGCGAGCAGATGGCGATGTCTGCGCCCTCATCAGCAAGCAGGTTGGCGATAGCGCGACCGATGCCGCGGGTGGAGCCGGTGACGATTGCTTTTTTTCCAGATAATCCGAGGTCCATGCTGTTCTCCAGTTTGACTGTATTTATGTGCGCCGGCCAAGAGACGGTTGGGCCCTGAGGGCCAGTAGGTCAGCCGTTCCGCGAGGTCGTTTCAGCTTGAAAAGCAAGTTATCAAACCGCCTGTGAAAAAACAATCAGATTTGACTGTTTATTTTCTATCCGATAGTGTGGACGACCGCACACGGGCTGCGCGAGGCCGCTTTTTCGGGGCTTTTGGGCAGTGCGTCGGCGCTGATTACACTAGAATTTCCCCGTCTTGGGGGTTAACGCGAGGTCCGCTGATGAAGGCTGCAGTTTTTAAGGAAGTAGGCAAACCCCTTGACGTTGAGATCGTCGACGATCCCACGCCGGATCCCTCGGAACTTGTGCTGAAAGTGAGCTACTGCGGCATTTGTGGCACAGATCTCCACGCCACTCGAGAGGGGTTGACCACCGCTTGCTGTGGCCAGATTCTCGGACATGAATACGTTGGAGAAATCGCCGAGGTCGGCCCGGAGGCAGAGGGGGACTGGAAAGTGGGAGATCGTATTTGTGCGCTGCCGTTTATCGCCTGCGGCACTTGTCTGCCCTGCGCAGCGGGTCGCTTTTTTGAATGCGAAGAAAAGAAGGTATCCGGGGTGAACGACCAGGGTGGTTTCGCGGAGTATGTGACGACAGGGAGTCGGGAGAGCGTGCGCCTGCCCGATAGTCTGGATCTGCAGACTGCGGCGCTGGTGGAACCCCTCGCGGTAGGCATTCACGCGGTGCGTATTGCCAATGTGAAGGCGGGGAGTCGTATTATGATCATTGGTGCGGGTCCAATCGGCCTGACGGTTGCCCAGTGGTGCCACTTCTTTGGCGCTCGGGATATTATTGTCAGCGAGCTCGCAGAGGCCCGTGTTGAATTAGCTCGCAAGATGGGGGCAACAGGCGTTATCAAGCCCGATATCAAAAAGGGTGCAGAAGACTTGCTCGAGCAGTTCATTGATGTGGCTGGTGGGCCGCCCGATGTGATTTTCGAGTGTGTGGGGGCGCCGGGCCTTTTGCAGCAGTGTATCGAAATTGCGCCCTACGGTAGCAAGATTGTCCCCGTGGGTGTGTGCGAACAGCCGGATGCAATCATGCCTTTCTTCGGGCTGGTAAAAGAGCTGAATATTCAGTTCGCTATAGCCTACACGCTGGATGACTTTGAAACCTCGGTCGCGATGCTGGCGAACCGGCGTGTTGACGTGACGCCGATGATTACCGACATCATTTCACTGGAGGAGTTGCCGCAGGCGTTTGAAGCGCTCAAGACGCCGACTTCGCAATGCAAGGTATTGGCAAAGCTCTAGGTTGCTGTTCGCAGGCCGCCGTCAGTCCCGGTAATACTCGACCCCGACAATATCCTTCCAGCCATCGGCGAAGTTGTCGTAGGTGTCGCGGCAAAGCATGCTAACCCATGCCTCGTCGCCGGCCTGTGCTCTGCCAGATGTTACCTCTGTTGCGTCCTTGCCCACCGGAATACGAAAGGGCGCTTTGTCGTCGGTGATAGCGCCCTGAATGGCATCCGCTACGTCACTGGGCATGGCGGGGCGACCCAGTCCAAATTCGAAGAACCTCACCAGGCGTTTGACGTTCTCAGGATAGAGTGGAGGTGTATCAGAGGCCTCTACCTTGGTCCACATAGGGGTCACCACACAGCCGGGCTCGATAATAGTGACTCGTGCATTGAACTCTGCCATCTCCTGAGCAAGTGATTCGCACAGCCCTTCCATGGCCCACTTGGAGGCAGAGTAGTGGGCGTGGCAACCCGCCGCGTAGCGACCTGCCAGAGAGCCCACCATGACAATATGTCCGGATCGCTGCTGACGCATGATCGGAGTGACTGCCTGCAGCAGACTCACGTTGCCGAAGTAGTTGGTCTCAAAAATTTCCCGCACCGTGTCCAGTTCTGTCTCCTCAACAGAAGACCCTGCACCGATTCCGGCGTTGGCAATCAGTACATCAAGCTGGCCACTGTCCTTGGCGATTTTAGCAACAGCCTCTTTAATCGTATCGGGTTTTACCAGGTCCAGGCGTATGATTTTTGCGGTAAGTTTTTCCTCTGCAATTTTTTCTTTTAGTTCGGACGCCGTATCTGGATTGCGCACCGAGGCATACACGTCGTGGCCCTGGCGGGAGAAGTGCAGTGCGGTTTCTTGCCCGATGCCGGTGCTGGCGCCGGTAACTAAGATGACGGACATAGTTTACCTCGTGGTAGTAATAGTCAGTTTAAGAATTCGTCAGGCCTGATTATGTTCTGCGTTGCCTTGCTCCAGCACAGGCGCGCTGCCCTGGCGTGACTTGACGTCGAGTCGGTACTCGCACGTAACGCAGCGGCGCATACCCTGTCGCATGCTGTCATTCTGTAATTCCAGACGAGCATTCCTCTTACGCAGTGCGGCAACCTCCTGTCGCAGTTGCATAACGTTCCACGGGGTGGAAAAGAATTCCCTGAGTTGAACGAACATTGGCCCCTAGCTGGTCTGCCAGCTCATGCGAACAGTGCAAGACGTCTCGGGCAGATGGGGCTCAAACTCCATCTTTAAGCCGCCGCCTTCGCCTTTGAACAGTGCCTCGAAGGGCCCTTTGCAGATGTGCAGGCAGCCTTCTTCCGGCAATGCGTTGGGATTAGGAAGACGTTCAGCCGGGCCGCAGGTGTGCCACCCGCATTCGGGAATAAACATTTCGGTCAATCCCTGCGCGGGATCGAATTGCGTTATGGTCGCAGGGCCCGTGAGCCAGTGTGCCGGATTGAAGGTTTCAAACATGAACGTACTCCAGCGGCTTGGCTTTTTTGAACCACCACTCGGAGCCTTGGCGGCTTTCTTGGCATTTTTATCGGACATGCTGTTCATCATGTTGAGGAAATCGGCCGATGTTTCGTAGGACAGGGCGACAGAAGTGCCTACCACTATCTCTTCGAACTGTTTCTGGCTGTAGTATTTTCGCAGCTCGAGCAGTGCCCATTCGGCCTCACGGACAAAGTTGCCATAACGCTTGCGCCACTTTTCCCGCGGTGAGTCGTTCCAACGGATAATTTCGCGGCGCGACTTAATTTCATCGTAATCCCTGTCTACCTGCTCTTTGTCCCCGGATAAACGAAGAATGGGGACGAAGGTGTGACTCACGATTGGCATGGCTTTTTTTACCAGCATCGTGTTCGACATCCACATGTCTATCCAAGCCTGGGGTCCCCAGTTCGCGTAGAACCCCGCTGTATTGGGCGGCGCAACGCGGCCTGAGCGCTGGTCAGTAGAGATGATTGCTTCTTCGGGCATACTACATCGCTCCATTTTTATTTAAGCGACTGGCTCGTCGCCGGTGTGTCACGAGTATGAACCGCGCCTCGCTG
>JAAENL010000506.1 GCA_024224435.1 Halieaceae bacterium | reverse complement strand
TTTCGCAGTGGGTTAGCATCTGTGTGCTGACTGGTTCACTGGTTGGGCTAGGCTTCATTTACACCCGTCCAAAAGCCACGGCCACGATCCCAAGCTCCGAGCGTCCTAGCTAGGCTCCGAGCGTCCTAGCTAGACTTCGCGGACAGCATGGGATGCGGTCAGTAAGAGATCAATCACAGAACAGGGTAACCACAGAATCGTGCAACCACAGAATCGTGCTCTCAGGAACCACAGAATCGTGCTCTCAAGTAACGGAAAACGAAATTGGAACCCAGCCCGATTTAAAACGGGATTATCGCAACTCAGGCATTCCCAACGGATATTTTCTTTGGGTTCCCTTGTGGTCTGCCCGATAACAAGCCGGTAGAACTAACAGCGAGAAAGCTGCACTGCGACATAATCTGCACTGCGACATGAGCGGCGCGGCGACATGAGCGGCGCGGCGATATCAGCGGCGCAGCGTTATCGCTGCAGGGTGGTATTGCTGCAGAGTGATCTCGCGACAGACTTCACCGCCCTCGGCCTCTGAGGTCTGAAAATCGAAGCCAGCTAACCGCCCTCGGTCACACAAACCCACCGCAGCCATGCCGAATCTATCTTTGGGGCACCGCAACCTGCAGGCAGAAGCGATGGACGATCCCGATTTACCGCGGGATGAACACGAACTGGCACTGCGCGG
>JAAENL010000505.1 GCA_024224435.1 Halieaceae bacterium | reverse complement strand
TCCTGATTTCATTCAACCGGGCCAGATGATAGAGCTCCTGTCGGGTGTGGGGAAAGTGTTCACAGATACTCTTGTCCACCGCCACACCGCGGGTGGCTAGCTCGTCTTCCACCAGGTTTTTCAACATGGCTGTACAACCACCACAGCCGGTGCTTGCTTTCGTTTCTCCCTTCACCGCGACGAGCGAGCAACACCCCTCATCGATGGATACCATTACATCGCCCTTGGTGACGTTGTGGCAGGAGCAGATGGTAGCTGTCGCCGGCAGCGCACCGACGCCTAACATGGGCACCTCACCAGCGGCAGGCACAATCAAACACTGGGGGTCGGCAGGCAACTCGATATCATTTAGGTGGTACTGCAGGAGCGCATCGTAATCCTCGCAATCGCCGACTAACACAGCCCCCAGCAGCTGTTTACCATCGGCACTGGTCACAATCCGTTTATAACACTCCTCCCGCTCGTCACTGAACAAAAATGACAGGGAGCCTTCGGCGCGCCCATGCGCATCACCGATGGATCCCACATCCACGCCCAGCAATTTTAATTTGGTACTCATATCGGCGCCCTGGAATTGCGCCTCAATGCCAGACAACTGCTTCACGACAACTTCCGCCATCCGATAACCTGGCGCCACAAGACCATAGATGCGTCCGCCAAACAAAGCGCTTTCCCCAATGCAGAAAATGTCGGTGTCAGTGGTTTTGCATTTGTAATCGATTACGATGCCACCGCGCTCGCCCACGGCCATTTCCGCATCCCGCGCGAGGTTGTCTCTTGGTCTGATACCTGCCGAAAAGACAATCAAGTCTGTTTCAAGATTTTCGCCGTCGACAAATTCCATTTTCAGCTTGCGACTGTCACCTGCGCTGATATTCTGCGTATTCTTTCCCGTGTGAACTCGTACACCCAGCGCCTCCACCTTGCGCCGCAACATACGCGAACCGCCCTCATCGAGCTGCACGCCCATCAATCCTTGTGCAAACTCTACTACGTGCACTTCAAGGCCCAGATTGCTCAATGCGTTCGCGCACTCAAGGCCCAGCAACCCCCCCCCGACCACCACACCCACCTTACTGCCCTTCGCCTTGGCCCTGATCTGTCCCAGATCGTCGATGGTACGGTAAGTCAGGCACCGTTCGTGGTCTGCTCCACTCACCGGCGGAACGAACGGATAGGAACCCGTGGCCAGAACCAGCTTGTCGTAACTGAAACAGCGCCCATTTTCAGTGACAACGGTTTTACTGTCCCGCTCAATCTTGCACACGGGATCGCCAAAATGTGCGTCGACTCCCCAGTTGCGGTAAGTCTCTCGGGTAGCGAGAGCCAGGTCGGCGGGTTCGCGACCGGCGAACACCTCAGACAGATGCACTCTGTCATAGGCCGGTCTGGCCTCCTCACCCAATACGGTAATCTGGACATCAAGGTCGGCATTGACCAGCGTTTCCACAAAGTGGTGGCCTACCATGCCATTGCCAACAACCAGTATCTTGCGTTTACTCACACTGCTTCTCCGATGGTGATACGCAACATTGGGATAAAACCAACGGCGCGTGCCATTCCTTTGGCTGCCTGTTGCAATCCGTGTGCCAATTCTCGGAAAAATCTCATGCAGGCAACGCCATAACGAGTTCACGCACTCTTCACCCGGTCAGTGACCCAATAACGACACGGGCGCTCTATCTGGGTGCACCTGCAAGGGATCACTGCGTCTAATCTGGTGCACACACCTCATTTTCTGCACGACGTCGGTGCGCTCCTCACCCGAGAACACCTTTAATCGCGTTGGCACAGTCATTGCTCTTGTTATTCCCGTCAACACATTAGGCAGGCGATAGCCGTCTTGTGTTCCACTTTATTAACGCTACGGACAATCAACATGAGCAACCCGGTAAACTTTCTGGATTTTAAGGACCCTGCTATTCGAACACTTCATCTGGGCTGGCTCGCTTTCTTTATCACTTTTGTCGTCTGGTTCAGCCACGCACCGCTGATGGGACACTTAAAGGAATCCTTCGATCTCAGCAATCAACAACTCAAAACGCTTCTGATTCTCAATGTCGCACTTACCATTCCCGCACGCATTGTCGTTGGCATGTTGGTAGACCGGTTTGGCCCTCGGGCAGTGTTCAGCCTGCTACTGATGGTGGGCTCTTTCTTCTGTTGGGGCTTTGCCTTTGCGGACAGCTATGAAGCGTTAGCGCTGTTTCGCTTTCTCTGCGGTTTCGTCGGCGCTGGATTTGTCATCGGCATCCGTCTGATCGGTGAGTGGTTTCCGGCCCGGCAGGTCGGCATGGCACAGGGAATCTACGGCGGCTGGGGTAATTTTGGGTCGGCAGCTGCGGCCATGACACTGCCTACACTGGCACTGATCTTCGGTGGCGATGATGGTTGGCGGTACGCAATCGCATCCACTGGCATATTGTCTTTCTGTTATGGAATCCTGTTTTGGTTCATGGCGCGCAATACACCCAAGGGGTCTACATACTTCAAGCCGAAAAAAAGTGGGGGGCTGGAGGTCAGCAGCTGGAGTGATCTCTACTTTTATATTGCCATGACCCTGCCTCTGTACATCGCGCTGGCGGTACTCTCATGGAAACTCTCCCCGGCTAACCTCGGCTTACTGAATGCTGTGACCACTAACGCGATGTACGCCGGGCTTGCATTGCTTTTCCTGTTTCAGGCCAGCCAGATATGGAGAGTCAACAAAGATCACCTGCGTGAAGGTGTTCCGGATATCGAAAAGTATAAATTCAAGCAGGTGGCTGCCCTGGACTGGGCTTATTTCGTGACGTTTGGATCTGAACTGGCTGTGGTCTCCATGCTTCCCCTCTTTTTCATGGACACGTTTGAATTAAGTGCGGTCGCGGCCGGTCTTCTGGCCTCGGCGTTTGCCTTAATGAACCTGGTAGCGCGTCCCACAGGTGGGTATCTCAGCGACACCTTCGGCCGCAAGCGGACACTATCCGTTCTGATTGTCGGCCTGGCAGTGGGATACCTGGGTTTGGCACAAATCGACAGCGACTGGTGGATTCCCGTTGCTGTTCTCGCCACCATGTGCTGCTCCTTTTTCGTTCAGGCGGGTGAGGGCGCGGTTTTCGCTATGGTCCCACTGGTCAAACGCCGTATGACAGGGCAGATCGCAGGCATGACAGGGGCTTTTGGCAATGTAGGTGCCGTAACGTTTCTTACCGTGCTGTCCTTCGTGGACACACCTACCTTCTTCGCCATAATCGCCGGAAGTGCCGTCGTCTGCTTCGTCATTGTGCAGTTTATCGAAGAGCCCTCCGGCCAGCACAGCGAAGTGCTACCTGATGGCACCGTCCACCTAATCGAGCTAACGTGATATGAATGCGGCGCAGCCTCTGAGCGAGACACCATCACACACACCCGAAGCACTTCAATTTGACGTCGGGCAGTACAGTATCGCTGGCATGAAGGAACAGAATGAAGATGCTATCGGCATAAGAATTCCCGATGGAAACCTCCTCATTACAAAGGGAGCCGTGGCTGTGATCGCGGACGGTGTCAGCGCAGCCGAGGCCGGGAGAGAGGCAAGCCATACCTGTGTATCAAACTTCCTGTCAGACTATTTCTCCACTCCGGAATCATGGAGCGTAAAACAATCTGCTCAACAGGTACTGACCGCATTGAACCGTTGGCTTTTTAGTCGTGGGCAGCGTTTTCAAGATAACCGGAGAGGCCATATCGCTACTATGAGTACGGTTGTATTCAAATCTCACACAGCGCATATCTTCCACGTCGGGGATAGCCGGGTATATCGACTTCGAGAGGGTGTACTGGAGCAACTGACGGAGGATCACAGTACGCGAGTTTCTGATGATCACGCCTACCTCGCCAGAGCCATGGGGTTGGATGTGCGACTGGATGTCGATTACCAGGCCTTCGAACTGCAGACAGGCGACCTGTTCCTGCAAACCACCGACGGCGTGCACGATTCACTCAGCCAGAACACCATCAGGCAAATCGTTATCGATAACCGGGAGAGCCTGTCGCTGACGTGCCAACAATTGGTGGCAAGGGCGCTTGAAGCTGGTAGTGAAGACAATCTCAGCTGTCAGATCTTACACGTGGCGGGTTTGCCGGATCCGCAAATAAATGAGGTTATCAACCAACTAACCCGGTTACAGTTTCCTCCGTTCCTGGACAAAGGCATGATTCTGGATGGCTATCGCGTCCTGCGAGAACTGCACGCCAGCACGCGCAGCCAAGTCTACCTGGTTGAGGATACGAACAGCGGCGAGCGCTATTGCATGAAAACGCCGTCGGTAAACTTTGAGGACGATCCCGCCTATATCGAACGTTTTATCATGGAAAGCTGGATAGGCTCACGTATTAGCAGCCCACATGTCGTCAGTGTCGTGGAGCCCCAACGTCCCAAAAGTTGTCTCTTTTACCTGACTGAGTACATCAACGGCGTGACGCTTACCCAGTGGATGCGGGAGAATCCAAGGCCCCCGGTTGGCGAGGCCGTATTTCTCATCGATCAGATCGCCAGAGGCATCCGGGCCATGCACCGGCGGGAAACACTGCACCGGGACATTAAACCTGACAACATATTGATCGACCCCGACGGTCGGGTAACAATTGTCGATTTCGGCGCCTGTTATGTGGCGGGAATTGCAGAGATTGCTACACCGCTGCAACGAGATGTCGCCCTGGGCACCGCCAGCTATTCAGCTCCAGAACATGCACTTGGGCAAAAAGCCGGTTACAGAGCCGACCTGTTTTCACTCGCCGTGATCAGCTACGAGATGCTAACCGGAAAGCTACCGTTCGGCGGAAAGCTTGAGCATTGCAAATCAGAACGGGCTTTTCTCTCAACCACGTATAAGGAGAGCTACAAGCTGAATCCGTTGGTTCCTCACTGGATCGACGGCGCCCTCAGAAAGGGTTTACGCTTCCATGAATCGCGACGTCACGGTGATGTAGCAGAGTTTGTCTACGAACTACAACATCCCAACCCCCGCTACCTCGAATATCACCAAAGGCCGCTGATAGAGCGCGATCCACTCACGAGCTGGAAAATCCTTTGCGGCATTCTTGTCTTCTCGCAGATTGTGAGCCTGGTATTGATACTACAATAAATCAGCGCCGACTCGTGTGATTAACCCAGTCTGTATCAACGAGAATGAATTCGGGTGTTAACAAGTTACATAGCTGGTTCGATCGGATTTTAACCTCAGGAAGTCAGACCATCACCCTACTCCGCCTGTCG
>JAAENL010000504.1 GCA_024224435.1 Halieaceae bacterium | reverse complement strand
TGGCTCCACCATGCCTCATGGAAATCTTCGGCCATTAGTCCTGCTACCAGCGGGAGACTACCGTTGGCGGATGAGAGGTAGTACTCGTACGGCTTGATGTGTTGACAAAATCTACGCAGGAGCCCGCTCCAATCCTCAAGGCCCAAATACCTCCTGGACAGTCCGGAGCCGGCAAAAAGGAAGGGGCCAGAGCCGTGGGTCTTCAGCAGGTCAGCGAGCGAATCGGCGATGGTCATAAATATCGTTGACAGGGGTTGGCGGTTGAGCGAAGCACCTGAAGCATTTTGGCAGAAGTCGATGCCGGCAAGGCGGGATGGTTTTTCCATACGTTGCCGCTTCCGCGTGCCAATACCTTTTTTTGCTCTGTTTCTACAGGGTGTCGCGGTAGTTGGGGGTAACGCATGTTTATACTGAATGCAGTCATGTGACTGCGAACTCAGTACCGTGACTCATGCAGCAGCTTCTCTTTCCAAAGGCGCTCGCCATCCACATTGGGCTGGCCGAGCAAACTATCTACAACCGCCACTCCACTGGCGGAGACCTTCCCAGGGCCATCAAGCTGGGCCATCTGCTTCGATTTCGTCCTGCGGACGTTGAGTCTTGGTTGAATACGAAGGGCCAGTCCAGCGCAGTGGAGACCCCACTGTCGACCCCTGGCCAGCCCTCATCTGGCGGACAACCGTCTGTGGCCGACCAGGTCGCGACCGAACGCCACCAGTAAGCCCAGACCACGCGCACCCAATGTAAAAGGCCCCGGCGGGAACCGGGGCAGGTGCGCCCATGGCGCGTCTTTACTCGCTGTCAAATGAGTATAGGCGCGGAAGTAGCCCATCCCGCCGCTCAGCTCGCGGAGGACAGACATTTCTTGTAGCACCCAGGACACAGCTATTCAGCTGACGCGGCACGCCAACGAAGTGTGCCCATGTTGCCTCAAGCATCAACGGTCGTTGCCCGACCGAGTACCACACCGGCATCGACCGCCCGGTTCGCTGAACTTGTCAAAAAGATTGGAACAAGTGCAACAGACTTATCCCGGAAACGAAAAAACGCTGGACGAAGGAGTGTTGATTTGCACGGAATCCTGACCCACCCGAGGTAGGTTTTTGCATCGAATGTTGACCCACGTATAGAACACTGTCCCGCTCGGCA
>JAAENL010000503.1 GCA_024224435.1 Halieaceae bacterium | reverse complement strand
GGTGAGCTGGATGTGGATGCTTTGCGCCAGGCACTGAATGAGATCGTTCGCCGCCACGAGGTATTGCGCACCACGCTGGTGGAGGGTGAGAGCAAAGAGGGTATTCCGGTACAGTTGGTAGCCGAGCAACTCGAGCTTGAGGTGCTACTCGAGGAACTGGTGGTCGTGGACGGTGAAGATACGGCATCGGCGGCCCGGCGTGTGCTGGAAGCGGCAGGCGCCGAGCCGTTCGACCTGGCATTGGGTCCACTGATCCGTGTGCGCCTGTTGCACCTGGCTAGTGACGATCACGTGCTACTGGTGATTATGCATCACGCGATATCGGATGGTTGGTCGCTGGAGCTTTTTCTCAAGGAGATGCGCGAGCTGTACGCGGCGTTCCGGCATGGTAAATCATCGCCGTTGGCACCACTGCCGGTGCAGTACGGGGATTATGCGCGCTGGCAGCGGGATTGGCTCGAAGCTGGGGAACTGGAGCGTCAGCTTGAGTATTGGTTAGATAAATTTCCCGTAGAGCTGCCGGCGCTGGATATGCCGACAGACCGAGCACGTCCGGCGGTTCAGGGTTATCGCGGTGCGGCTGTTCGTTTCGAGATATCTGCGGAGCTGGTGGCCTCGTTGGAGCGCCTGGGAGGCACGCAGGGTGCTACCTTATTCATGGTGCTGTTGACGGCTTACAAGGTGCTGCTGTCCCGTTATACCGGTCAGGAGTCAGTGAGTGTGGGTACCCCGATTGCGAACCGGGGACAGGTGCAACTGGAGCCGCTGCTCGGTTTCTTTGTGAACACGCTGGTGATGAACACCGACCTGTCGGGTCAGCCGAGTTTTGAGGCTGCATTACAACGGGTGCAGGAGACCTGCCTGGGAGCTTACAGTCACCAGGATATCCCATTTGAGCGTCTGGTCGAGGCGATCAATCCGACCCGTGACCCGTCACGGACGCCGCTATTTCAGACTCTGTTTTCGTATCAGGATATGTCATCGGTCAGTCTGGATATGGACGAGGTGGCATTGACACCCTTTGAGCTACCCGGAACGGTATCGCGCACGGACATGACCTTGTGGCTCACACGTGGATTACAGTCTGGTCTACACGGCCTGCTCGAGTACAGCACGGACTTGTTTGATGCACAGACGATAGAAGGTTTTATTGAACGTTTTCAAGTATTGCTCGAGGGTATTGTAGCGGCACCGAAGACAGCGATAGGCAAGTTACCATTGCTGTTAGTCAATGAGCGTGAGCAGCTGGTGCAGGAGTGGAACGACACCGCTGCCGATTACCCACGGGAGTTACGCATACATGATCTGATTGCCGCCCAGGTGAAGCGGACACCAGATGGGATTGCGCTGGAGTTTGAAGACGAGCGCTTGAGTTATGCCGAGTTGGATGAGCGAGCAAACGAAGTGGCTTATCGCCTGCGAGGTCTTGGTATAGAGCCTGCAACGCTGGTTGCGGTGTGTCTTGAGCGCTCTGCTGATATGGTGGTGGCCTTGCTGGGAGTACTGAAGGCGGGTTGCGCTTATTTACCACTGGATCCGGACTTTCCGTCCCAGCGCCTGAGTTTTATATTCGAAGATGCGAACGTGTCCTGTTTGTTGACGGAGTCATCGCTGCGTGAGCGTTTGCCGGAGACGCGAGCACCGCTGTTAGCGCTGGATGAGGCCGGTGAGATAGAGCCCGGGCCACTGGTTTCGGGTACCCCGAATGATTTGGCTTATGTCATCTATACATCAGGCTCTACGGGCCAGCCCAAGGGCGTGCAGGTACCGCACGGTACCGTGGTTAATCTGTTGATGAGTATGGCAGAGGAGCCGGGATTCACGGCCGAGGATACGATGCTGGCGGTGACCACACCTGCCTTCGATATATCGGTACTGGAGATGTTCCTGCCGTTGATGGTTGGGGGTCGGTTGGTGGTAGCCAGTTCCGACGACGTGAGTAGCGCGGAGCGATTGCAGGACTTGTTGAGCGGGAAGGGTATTAGCGTGATGCAGGCGACGCCGTCGACCTGGCGTATGCTGATGGACTCGAGCTGGAGGGGTGGTGCGCATTTGAAGGCACTGTGTGGCGGGGAAGCGCTGCCGCAGGAGCTGGCAACACGGGTCGCCCAAAGCGTTGGTTCATTATGGAACCTGTACGGTCCCACGGAGACGACTATCTGGTCAAGTGTGTACCGGTTTGCGTTGCCGACGGATCCCGTCTATATCGGCCGGCCGATCGCGAATACGCAACTTTATGTACTGGATAGTAATGGTGAACTCTGTCCCTTTGGCGTGCCAGGCGAGCTGTATATTGGTGGTGACGGTGTTACCCGTGGCTATCTGAATCGGCCTGAGTTGACTGCAGAGCGATTTGTGGCGGATCGGTTTTCGGGAATTGAAGGTACTCGTATGTACCGAACAGGCGATCTGGTTTGTTATCGTGATAACGGGATGCTGGAGTACCTGCAACGCCTTGACGATCAGGTAAAGGTACGCGGGTATCGAATTGAGCTGGGTGAGATTGAGTCAGTACTGGGTACTCATGAGGCGGTAAACAGCGCGGTGGTGGTTGCACATGAGATGGGTGCAGGCGATACCCGTCTGGTGGCGTACATCGTGCCGGAGTCGGGTGAGATGGACGCTTCAACGCTGCGGGAACATCTGCGCGTACAGTT
>JAAENL010000502.1 GCA_024224435.1 Halieaceae bacterium | reverse complement strand
TGCCATAGGGCACTACTACAAGCGCTTATCGATAATTGATTTACTGTTTGGCAATCAGGACTATCACGCGACTTGCTACGAGGCACTTGAGGTGGCGAAATGAGCGAGCGAACCAGAAATAGAGGAGATGAACGTGTCCCAGTCTGATGAGGGCGAGTTACTCTGGCAGCCGTCGGCCACTCGTGTTGGTAATTCAGGCCTTATGGCTTACCGCGCCTGGTTGAATCGAGAAAGTGGCCTCAGCTTTGACGACTATGACGCTCTCTGGCGCTGGTCCATAGAGAATCCTGCATTATTTTGGGAGTCTATCTGGCGTTGTTACGATATTGCTCCGGGGCAGGACTACACAGACGTACTGACATCGAATGGGATGCCGGGGGCGCGCTGGTTTCCGGGTACACAGCTAAATTTTGCTGAGTATTTGTTGCGTCAGGGTGACAGGGGAGATCCCGCGCGCGTCGCGGTGTTTGCTGAATCTGAGAGCGTCGCCTGCAATACGCTCAGTTGGGAAGAATTACGTCTACACGTTGTGCGCCTGGCGTCCTATCTTCGGGATGCCGGCATTCGCCCGGGGGACAGAGTGGTCGCTTACCTGCCCATGTCGTGTGAAGCGGTGGTTGCAATGCTGGCCTGCATCAGTGTAGGTGCCGTGTGGTCCTGTTGCTCGCCAGATTTCGGGGCAAAGAGCGTGATAGAACGCTTCGAGCAGATTCAACCGAAACTGATAATTGCTATTGCGCACTATCGCTACAACCAGAAGGACTTCAAGCGCTCCCGGGAGATGTCCGATATTCTCGCTGCTATCCCGTCTGTCGAAGAATTAATCTATCTGCCATGGGGCGATCGGGAATCTCCTCTACCTCCCGTTATGCCGGCATCCTGCAGGTTGACTGTGTGGCAAGATGCGCTCGACGCGAATGCGGCTAGCTATGACAGTTTCTCTTTCGAAGCTTTACCTTTCGAACATCCCTTGTGGATTATGTACAGCTCGGGCACTACTGGGGCGCCGAAGGGTATTGTGCATAGTCAGGGTGGCGCCTTACTGGAGTATGTGAAGTACGCCTGGCTGCATGATGACATGGGCCCGGAGCAGGTGAAATTTTTTGTTACGACGACGGGGTGGACCATGTTCAATATCCTCGTTGGTGGCATGATGGCGGGTGCTGCAATCGTCCTCTATGACGGCAACCCCGCTAGCCCTGATGAGAATCGACTGTGGGACATGGCGGATCGGTACAAGGTGACTTACTTTGGTGCCAGCCCCAGTTATGTCAATGCACTGGCACAGGCAGGCTTCTCCCCCAAGGTTCACCACGATCTTGCTTCTATCAAAACTATTGCGCTGACTGGATCACCCTCTTCCCGTGACACCTTTCGTTGGTTTTACCAGCATGTTCATGATGATCTGCATATTATATCTATGAGTGGAGGCACGGATATCAGCAGTGCCTTTATCGCCGGGGCCGCAGAGTTGCCGGTATATGCTGGGGAAATTCAGTGTGCTTGTCTCGGTGTCGACGTCGCTGTGTTTGATGATTCGGGAGACGAGCTGTGTTCAGGAGAGGATGGCGAGTTGGTGATTCGCCAGCCCATGCCGTCCATGCCTATTTTTTTCTGGAACGATGATGATGGATCGCGTTACCGTGCCAGTTACTTCGAAGAATACCCCGGTATCTGGCGACACGGTGACCTTGTGCGCAGGAGTAGTCGAGGAGGTTTCGTAATTTCTGGTCGCAGCGACGCGACTCTAAACCGCTTTGGTGTTCGTATTGGGACGGCCGAAATTTACCGTGCTGTGGATGCTATAGAGGGTATCGAGGACAGTTTAATAGTGAATGTAGAATTGCCTGATGCCCAATTCTTCATGCCTCTTTTTGTCGTTATGGAGAATGGTTTCGAGCTGGACGAACGGCTGCTAAGGAAAATCGCTGCGACCTTATCGAGTGAGTGCTCACCGCGACATGTGCCCGATAAGGTGTACGTGATTGCAGAAGTGCCCTATACCCTCACCGGAAAAAAACTCGAGGTACCAGTAAAAAAACTGTTTCTTGGCGCGCCGGCGGATAAGGCCATGAATGCGGGTGCGATGGCAAATCCCCAGGCAATGGAGTTCTTTATAGATTTCGCCAGAAATCTGCAAGGAGGTCGGCCGACCTGAGTAGTAGGGCTTGCGAAGGAAAGGCGTTATAACAGGGAAAAATAGACGCATGATGAAACTGACGCACATATTACAGAAGGCTGCTCATGACTATCCGGAGCGACCTGGTATTACCTTTGAGGGACGCACTCGGACTTGGTCCGAGGTGCTTGATCGGTGTGAGAAACTCGCTGGAGCGCTCACTTCACTGGGGCTGCAGGCCGGTGATCGCTGCGCGATCCTGACACACAATAGTAGTGTGATGGCGGAGTATTTTTACGGACCGTTGTGGTGTGGTGTGGTGCCGGTCCCGATGAACTGGCGCTGGACACTGCAGGAGCTGCAGCCCTGCTTCGATGATTGCGAACCCGTATTGCTGGTGGTGGATTCAGCGCATGCAGAGCTGGCCCTTGAGTTAAAAGCACGTTGCTCGTCTCTACAGACTCTCGTTTACGCAAGTGAGGGTGAGGTTCCTGAGGGTTTTGTATCTTATGAATCATTGCTGGATGGCGCGGCGCGTATCACTTATAGCCCGTATGGTGGCGAAGATTTGGCGGCCATTGTCTATACAGGAGGTACTACCGGACGTTCCAAAGGTGTGATGTTGACCCACAGTAATCTCTACGTGAACGCCATGAACCACCTTGAGTTTGATTCACCTGGAACGGGACAAAGTATTGTGTTGTCTGGTCCGATGTTCCACATCAGTGCACTGTGCCGTGTATATATTCATACACTGATGGATGTACATATGATTATTCTGCCTCAGTTTGATGCACTACAATTGATGGAGGTCATTCAAACGCATGGCGTAACTTCGCTTATCCTGATCTCGGCCATGGCGGCCTTGTTACTGGATCATCCCCGCTACCGTGAGTTTGATTTGTCCACATTGCGCAAAATAAACTATGGCGCAGCGCCAATGCCACCCTCATTAATTAAACGCCTGCGGGAGGCATTTCCTGAAGTCAATTTCTTCCATGGCTACGGAGCCACGGAAGCTGCCGGTGTGATCAGCACTTTGCCTGTAAAGGACGAGTTTCTGCAGGGAGATGCGGTGGTGCGGCTCAACTCTGTAGGTAAGCCCGCGCCTTACCTCGAGTTGCGCATCGTGAATGAGCGCGACGCAGAAGTAGCGCCGGGAACAGTGGGCGAAATCGTGATTCGCGGACCTAACGTGATGAAAGGCTATTGGAAAATGCCCGACGAGACTGCACAAGTGCTGCGCTCGGACTGGTATCACACAGGGGACGCCGGTTATCGGGACGACGAGGGCTATGTGTTTCTCGTAGATCGGATGAAAGACATGATTATCAGTGGTGGTGAAAATATCTACTCGGTGGAGGTTGAGCGTGTCATAGATTTACACCCCGCGATCCGCCAATGTGCCGTTGTCGGACTACTCGACGATACCTGGGGCGAAATCGTGCATGCGGTAATTTCTCTGGAACCCGGACGAACGGTGAGCGCAGAGGAGTTGATTGAACATTGTCGTGGATATATTGCTCGCTACAAGTGTCCCAAGAGTCTCACAATCTGGGACGATCTACCCTTATCGAGTGCCGGTAAGCTGCAAAAGAATGAAATACGTGCTCGACTGTCCTGAGATCGATTGAGGATGTGACCCATATTGCCGGTCAAGCCAGAGTTTAATGAACTGTATCAAGACTAGAAAAGCACAGTGATATTAAAGACGACCTGAATGACGACTCGTAGAATTGCGAGTATCAATATAAGTGAAAAACTGAAGGAAAGCGTTTTGAGACTGCTCGTAACATGGTCAACAGTATGAGTTTTTATTCGACCCAGTTTACGAAAGCTGGCTGAGCAGAACAACCAAACGGAACCTGCTGCGGCAAGGGATACAGCAAGACTTACGCGAGATATGAAGCCTAAAACAGACCCATCGGCAGAAATCTGAAGAAATGCACGAAGTATCTGCATAAATCCGATAAAAATAGTGGCTATACCAAAGTAAAATATGGCGTTACCCAGCGTCCGAAAGATTTTTCGCTGGTCAGCCCTGTGCTCAGGTGCAGGCTTAGGATTCATTGCGGGCTACCAACGCAGCGCTATTGAGACAGCGACAAAAATAGCTATCGTTACGACCAGGGTTGCAAGTACTTTAAATCCGGCAGCCAGTGCAGCTATACCGCGCATCATCGAGTCGACATCCACCACCTCTGCCCTGGTAATCTTTTCCAGTTCTGTTGTCGGGCGAAAATAAACAAAGGCTTGTATGATGGTGAACGTACTCGCTAGCATTACGCCAACACCCACAGCCGGATAGCTTGATTCCAGCCGCAGAAGAATGCTTAAGAGCCCAATCAGGCCGCTGATGCCACACAGTGCGCTGACAGCACGCATGCGTTTGATTAATACGACGAATAGATTGCGCTTTGATTCGTCCGATGCAGCTGAGTTGGTGCTCAACCTATGGTTTTCCACGAACAGTACTCCTCGTATCGGTCATAATTATCAAAGGTGTAGCGCTAAAAGCGTACTAGAAACCGCTCGCGGTGGGTATCGAAAATTCGCGTTTGCCAACCAAGAAAAGACCAACTTGTTCGCATTTAGAGAAATAAACTGAGTATCTCCAAGAGGCGCCCTCAAGCGTCCTGCCTCATGAGTGATCAGGTGGTGAGTAATTGCGCGCGCTGAACAGCAGTTTCGATAAGTTCTCTGTCGCTGACGCATGCATCAACCAAGCCCCACTTTGACGCTGTTCGCGCTGATATTGGCTCATTTGTCATCATCATTCTAAGGGCGCGGCTGCGTCCGATCAGCCTGGGAAGTAAGTGAGTTGAGCCAAGGTCGGGGGCCAGCCCAATGCGACTGAAAACCTGTATAAAGCTCGCGGACTCGCCTGCAATTGTAAGGTGACCTAGCAGTGCGAAGGCGCATCCCGCACCGGCGGCAACGCCGTTCACGGCAGTAACAACCGGAACGCGGGAGTTTTTGACAGCTTGTAGCGTAGGGAAGTATCCCTCCATCAGGGCAGTGACTACATCGGCGCTTTGCGTGGGGCGATCGCGTAAATCCTGGCCCGAACAAAACGCACGGCCCGCGCCTGTGATAACGAGGGCTCTGATGTTGTGATCCGCTTCGACAATATTCATTGCAGATTTTATATCCGTCATCATCGTCAGGTTCAAAGCGTTCAGCGTGTCTTCTCTATTCAATGTAAGGACCGCGATACCACAGTCGACAGTGAAGAGTATCGTGTCGAAGCGATACATTCAGAGCATCGTTCGGTGCATGGTTTTATCAAGTTCATCGCGAAACTGCGGAGCGGCAACCTTACGCAGCGCTTGCATGCGTTGGGTGATTGTCTTTCCCCGCAGATCGGCGATACCCATTTCAGTAGCGACAATATCTACGTCAGATTTTCCAGTGGTCACCAGCGAGGTACTCAGCGTAGCAACGATTCGGCTGCGACTACCATCGCGAGAGGTACTGGGCATGGCTATAATAGACAGGCCATCCTGTTGTGTTGACGCAGCGTGCATGAAGTCTACCTGTCCTCCGACAGCCCCGATATATCGCTTCTTAATCACTTCTGCGTTGACCTGTCCGTATAGATCAACCTCTATCGCTGAGTTAATCGCTACCAGTCGATCTTGCTGCGCGAGATATTTTGCTCCGTGCGTTGTAGCGGCTGGATGCAATTCTATTTCTTTATTTAGATGCAAAAAGTGGCGCATATCTCCGCCGCCAATCGCCAGCGCACCGACTGTTATCCCCGGTCGGATTGTGTTGGTCTCATTAGTGATGGCTCCGCTCTCAATGAGCGGTATGAGATCCTCTGTTAACATGCCCGAATAGATGCCCATGCGCCGGTGTTGCGAGAGAGACGAAAGTATTGCCGACGGCACACTGCCAATCCCATACTGAATCACGGCGCCATCTTGAATAATATCCTGCAGATGATTTGCTATCTGTCTCTCTGTTTTTCCTATCTCGCTGCCTGGACCCTGAACCGTGGCACTTGAGCATGGGATTACAACATCAAGTAACGATTCATCCAGGGGTTCCGCGAGAGTGGTGCAGGGCACCTGCTCATTCACTTCCGCTATGACCAGGCGAGCTGATTGCATGGCCGGGATGAGATAGTCGTTGGCGAAGCCGAGGCTGTAGCGGCCATCAGGTCCCCTTGGGCTGACTTGAACCAGTACGACGTCAATTGGGAAAGTACGGTCTGCGATGATGCGCGGTATAGACGAGTAATTACCTGGCAATATCTGGAGTTTTGACCCTAGTTTCGTGTTGGTTCCCATTGCGCCGTAGCTGATCACGTTAACATCATCGAGCGGGAGGCTATTGAGGGTGTCAGAGAAAGATAAGCCCACGAAGATGCTGAAGTGGCCTATCGTTGAGCTCTGCTTGACCAGTGCTTCCGTGAGCATGAGCGGTTCTGCGCATCCCTGCCCCCATGTTACAGTGTCTCCAGGCTTGACGTAGTCAGCGAAGTTCAAATTATCGAGTGTGATGGCTGTTGGCATTGAGCTCCCTGTTAGATTCAAGCCTGACCCGGCACGACCACGCCGGCTTGCACAAGGCGCTGAACGTCCGCCGCATCAAAGCCAAGCTCCACTAGTATAGCCATATTGTGTTCGCCCGGTGCCGGCGCCGGGGATTGTTCCTTTCTGGGTGAATGGCCCGCGACAATAGAGGGAAATGGCAGTACATCTCCTTCAGGTGTTTCTACGTGCGCCGCTCGAGCAATACTGTGCGGTGTTTGCAGCGCCTTGCGCGGCGTAATGCACAATGTCGCCGGCACGTCGTGCTGTTCAAATAGAGAGAGCCAGTGCGCTGCGGTATCGCTCGCAAATAATTCATCCAGGTGTTCCATCAGCTCATCGCCCCGCGCCCTGCGTCCCGACTCGGTGGCATACGTTCGCGAGGCAAAATGCGTGTGCGTTTCTCCCACGGCGACAACGAAGTTATCCCAGAACTTCTGCTCCACTATAGTGAGAGCCACTTGTTTCCCATCGCACGTGGTGAACAAATCGTTGGTAGGATAAAGATGAGCCTTGCTCGGTTGATCATCCTTGAAACCGAAACGCAGAGCATTCATGTAGAGCATTGATTCGTATAGGCTTATATCGATAACTGGTGCGATGCCGGCCGCGTCTTTTTCTCGTAGTGCGGCAAGAATTGCGATGGCAGCGTATGTGCCGCCAGCCATGTCTGCCACAGGCGTTGATGAGCGGCGTGACGCTTCCCGCCAGTGTCCGCTCTGCGATAGAGACCCTGCCATGGCTAAATAGGCGAGGTCATGGCCAGGGTGTGAAGCCATCGGGCCCGTCTGGCCGAAGCCTGAAATTGAACAGTAAACCAGCTGCGGATTGATGTCTTGCATGGCGTCTGCATCGATCCCTAATTTTCTAGCGACCCCTGGCCGAAAGCCTTCGATAGCAACGTCTCCATGATGCGCCAGCCGTCTGATTACCTCCCCGGCACCAGGCGATTTCAGATCGAGCAGCAGGCTGCGTTTGTTACGATTCGCTCCGGCGAAGAGATGGCTTGTCATACCTCTGGCGTAGTCTCCGCCTGGCGGCTCAACCTTGATAATGTCTGCGCCAAGATCGGCGAAGATCAGCGTGGTGAGCGGTCCCGGCAGTAACATTGAAAAATCAATGACAGTGAGGCCTGCGAGAGGTTGCCAGGCCTTGTCGGGTGTCGCGGTCATCGTTGTTTCTCCATAATTGCCCTACGCCTTACCGATTCTATCTCAAGGGTGACCAAGTTCAGATATTTTCTTTTTCACATGTTGTTGTTGATTGGCTGTTGGTGTCGACAATTGCCGCAGATTTCGCAAGAATGTGGAATCGTCGCAATCTACGCCGGCGAAAACAAGGAGGCGATCGATGGCAAGTAACACGGAAATTATCCATAGTTTCATGGCTGCCTGGAACAGGTTAGATATCGACGCGGTAATGGCGCACTTCGCCGATGATGCGTCTTACGCGAATGTTCCCATGGGGCCGCCGCATGTTGGCAAGGCGTCGATCCGTGACTTCATCGATGGCTTTATGGCTACCACAACAGAGATCAACTTTATTGTCCATCACCAGGTAGACGATGGACAGGGGGTCGTGATGAATGAGCGGACTGATATCCTGCAGATGGGTGAACAGCGTGTAGAACTCCCGGTTATGGGAGTTTTTGAGCTGGCAGACGGCCAGATTAGTGCATGGCGCGACTACTTTGATATGGGTGGTTTCGCGTAGTTTTTAGATTTGACCGGAGGTGGTGCAATGGATTCGCGTCTTTATTTCGTCCTTGGTGATTTGTTCAGCAATGTTGCGGTGGGTCTGGTAGCCGGTGTTCTGGCCGCATTGGTTGTGGGTGAAGACTGGAATATGTACTTGGCCATGATTCTGGCAATGGTGCTCGGTATGATAGTGGGCACCGTCCTGTGGCTGCCGCTGGGCGCATTGTTTGGCGCCATGGAGGTGATGTTGCCGACGATGTTTGGCGGCATGATTAGCGGCATGGTGGTCGGTATGTGGGTAGCTATGTCGCCTGTTTCCGTTAAAGCGGCGGCGTTGGTGGGTATGGCCTGTGGTCTTTTGGCTATTGTAATTGTATGGATTATAAACAGCAGTTTGCGGGGCATACGCGATCTGCACAGGGAGCGTTGACAGTGGATAATGTTACCCGGGCGAAGTGGGACAAGGCCGCGCCAACTTTCGATATTATGGCGGGACGGGGAGCAGAGCAGCGCTGGCGTCCTTTCAAGCAGGCGTTGTTTAACAATATGGATGGCAAAATCCTGTTTCTCGCTCTGGGAACCGGGTTGGACATTGAGACTTTCCCTCCGCAAAAAAATATCACCGCTATCGATATTAGTCCGAAGATGCTGGAGGTGGCCCGCCCCCGTGTTGCTGCCTATGACGGCGAGATAGACGTAAAAGTCGCTGATGTTCACGAACTGGATTTCGCGGATGATAGTTTTGATCAGATATTTACCTCATGCACGTTTTGTTCTGTGCCGCGCCCCGTGGAGGGACTGATTTCTTTGCGCCGTGTCCTTAAGCCCGGCGGTGAACTGTATATGTTTGAACACACGGGTTCGCGCTATTATCCTTTTAAGTTCATGATGAATTTAATGACACTTTTGACTCGTCGAATTGGGCCGGAAATGAATCGGACCACTGTTGCAAACGTGCGTGCGGCTGGCTTTGAAATCCAGGAGGTAAATAACCTTTTTATGGATGTAGTGAAAACCATACGCGCGATTAAGCCCGCTTGAGGCGATAGTACTTTGGAAGCGCATCACGCCACCGCGGTTGCTACTGAACTGGGTCTGGATGCCGGAAGACTCGCCGATTTAAGGGGCCGGCTACAGCATGCTATCGTCAACGGGCCGCTGCCCTCTATTCAGGTGGCTTTGGCTCGTCACGGAAAATTGGTATTTTTTGAGACGTTCGGCAAAGCGAATGCTTCTACGCGCTACAACATATTTTCCTGCACCAAGCCGCTGGTGGCTTCGGCAATCTGGCACCTCATGGGTCAGGGATTGCTGGACATTACACAGCGGGTAGGCAGATATATTCCATTGTTTTCGGAGCGTGGCAAGCAAGACATCACGGTAGAGCAGGTCTTGTGCCATACGAGTGGTTTTCCCCATGCGGCTCTCGATGCGCCCGCTTGGTGGACGCGTCAGGGAAGGCTGGACAAGATGCGTGAGTGGACGCTTGACTGGGTCCCCGGCAGCCAAATGGAATATCACTCCCTCTCTGCCCACTGGGTGCTGGCGGAATTAATCGAGGCGATTACGGGAGAGGATTATCGTATCTATCTGCAGGCTCGCGTGATCGATCCCCTCGGGCTTGGCAGTTTACATCTGGGTCTGCCGCCAGAAAAACAGAAAAATATTGCTGCCGTAGAATTAGTGGGGACTCCGCCGAGTCCACAGGAGGTCAGAGAACTGTTTGGACGGGAGATTCGCCTGCCCGATTTGGCGCAACAGTCGCTGCTGATGTTCAACAAACCCGAGGTACGCCAACTGGGGGTGCCCGGTGGCGGCGCGATTGGCACTGCCGCTGATTTAGCACTGTTCTATCAGGCATTGATGTACAACCCGGATGGGCTTTGGCGTCCTGATGTGCTTGCAGACGCGACTGGGCGCGTGCGTGTTGATTACGCGGATGCCATCACCGGCGCCCCGGCAAATCGCGGTCTGGGGGTAGTAATCGCCGGGAGTGGAAAATACCTGTCTCATCGCGGTATGGGTACTACCGTATCGCCCCGTGCGTTCGGCCACCCGGGTGCAGGAGGCCAGGTTGCGTGGGGTGACCCGCAGAGCGGTATTTCATTCTGTCTGTTAACCGGCGGCATAGATGCAAACTTGTTGCGCTCCGCGCATTTGTGTGCGGCCGTGAGTAATCGAGCTGGCGTGTGCGCACTACCTGTTCCCACTGCTTAAAGGGCGAGGTGATAAAGGGTGGGCCGCCAGAGTTATCGGCTCCTGAAGCATGCTAAACTGCCCGGGCACGAGCGTTTTGATGACACGGAATCTCAGACGCGACTAACGGGTCGCGCTGTTGGCGATGGAGTGGGGATATATCATGCGGAATGGGTTTGCGGCCTGTCTATTGCTTGTACTGGTAGCGTGTGACTCGCGACTAAGCAGCGATGAGTACATGGCGCGAGCAAAAGACTACCTGGCTCAATCAGACGCCGCGTCTGCGACTATTGAATTGCAAAACGCGCTCCAGCAGGATCCCTCTCAAGCGGAGGCGCGTTGGTTGCTGGGAAAAATCTTTCTGGGGAGTGGGAATCTCGATTTAGCAGCACATGAGTTCCAGCGGGCGGAGGCCCTGGATTGGCCATTAGATGATGTTCGTCCTGCTATCAGTCGCGTATATCTAGCGCAGGGCGATTTCGATGCGGTTCTTGCACTGGACAGGGAGGGTCTTGGCGCCGCTGCGGCAGCCACGCTGCTTTCCGGCCAGGCGCTGGCAGCCAATGCGCAAGGTAAAGTGGGCGAGGCGAATGAACTGTTGAAGCAGGCTCGCGAGACGGATCCCGATTCCGAGGCGTTTAATCTCGCGGGTGCCTCCATATTTATGAATCAGGGAGAATA
>JAAENL010000501.1 GCA_024224435.1 Halieaceae bacterium | reverse complement strand
CGGCAAGGCGGGCCATGCGCTGTATCACCGCATGGCGGGTGACGATCACTACGCGTTCCTGGTGCAAATCAACGGGGGGCCCGAGCACGTCATCGCCGTTTTGACCGGCGAATATGGTCTTGCTGCTCTAGCGAGTCTGGCGATGGTTGAGCACGAACAACGTCGGGGGGCCGGCCAGGACTACGACGTCGTGAAAATTTGGATTCCTGAGCAGGTTAAGGGGGGGTACGGACCTTACTTCTACGCATGGGATGGCCACAGTTTCAGCTCATGCGTTCCTTCAGAACGCCAATGGTAAGACGCACAGGCAAAAACTTGCGCCAGTTTTTGAGATACTTGACCGTTCTCGGTGCGCAGTAGGGACCTCGGAAAAGGATATGAAGAGTGCAATGTTTCTGGTGAAGCATCGGCAATCGCCAAAGCTGGCGGCAATTGTTGAGTACAGCGAAGCCTCTGGACGGCGGGGAAAGGTTCTGGTCTCCGAGCCTATTGCCGACGATTTCACCAACGAGACGCTGATTGAGGTAGCGCGTCGCCTTGTCCCGCAAGTTAGCGGCTACCACGTGATCTTGCCGGTTGGCGTTGACCTATAACACCACGAAAGGATCATGGCGGGCATTGCGGGGTTTAGGCTGAGGCGAACAGGCACCTCTGAGAAGGCGAGGGACACCTCGACGCGAAGTAAGCCAGCGGCCCTATACGGTCTGCAAGCCCAGGATCGCGTCATGGCGAAGATCAATAGGATGGGTGAGTGACGGGCCTGAACGGCAGGCCGCCCAGGCACGCAGGATCGTGACCGGAGATTCGAAATTGGATATCGATAGCAACAACATTGACCTGACGACGATGGTTGAGGCTGCAGACCGTGAGTTGCTGGTGGCCGGCCTGCAATCGCTGTACCGCGAGCGCGTAGCTGCGCGAAATGCAGCCGTCTCGGTAGCGATCATGCGCGGGGATGAGCAACCGGCAGATGAGATGTTTGATATCGGCGAAGTTGCTGCGCTCCTGCGTCGCGTAGGGGCAGCGCCGGCCTCGTTCTGATCGGAAGAATCCAACTTCACAAGACGTTAGAGAACATCGTT
>JAAENL010000500.1 GCA_024224435.1 Halieaceae bacterium | reverse complement strand
TCACTGAGAGCGGTCGGGGACAGTTGGGTGTGTTCGCTCGCAGTGTCGCTAATATACATCCTGCGCAGACGATTAACATCTTTCCCTATCGCAATACGGATCTGCCGAGTTTCGTAAAGGCTTTTTTCACAGCCTGCATCGCAAAGCCCGTCCGTTCCCGGAATCACCATCGACCAACGCGGCTCGAGGTCTGAAAAAACAAACGGCTGACCAGACACTTCACGAAGATTCGCATCCTGCAGTTGACGTGGCGGTTGTATCAGCTCCCCACGATTGGCCGTACCCAGGACACTCACGATATCGAGCTCACCTTTGGCGACAAAAAACCACAACCATGAAGCGGCGAGGATGATGGTCACGGGAATGCCCGCTATTAATAAGAGGACCATGCGTCCCTGATTCGTCTGGTTCATGCGCTTATTTAGCCTCTCTCTGACCTAACCACTGTCGCAGGTTGCTGCTACGAAGGAGATATAAAAGTGCGAGTACAAGCGACATAGTGAACCATTGCACAGCGTATCCGACATGTTTTGCAGGGCCGGCGTTCACGATCTTCCATTCCACCGAGAGAGCACCCGTCTCACCCGCGTCGATGCGCACAGGATAGGGGAAAAGCATGCTGCCCTTCTCGTCGGCAAGCAACAAGGATAGTTTATCCATCTCCAGTGCCTGCACCCGTCTCGGCCAACCTTGAGAAAATTTTTGCTCGGCCAACAGATAGGGCTTCCCCGGGGCGAGGTAGACCTGCCCGCGAATCGTCACTTGGCCAGAAACCTCTGGGACATCGGGCAAACTGCGCCGTGCTGGATCTGCCGCAATCCAACCGCGGTTTACCAACGCCAGCATGCCATCTTCCAGCTCAAACACTCCTACGACCTCGTTACCATAACGGCCGTGCTGCATCTTGTTATCCAGGAGGAAGTACTCTTTCTCCCGAAAATGCCCTGTGAGTCGCACGGGAAGGTAGGCAAGATCTTCCCTGGGCAGGTTCGCAAGGTCCGCCAACTGCACTGGCGCCAGCGCCTGCTGTGCGTCAAAAGCATCGCGTAAGCCTGCTTTTTCGTCGGCACGGGACAATTGCCAGAAGCCCAGTCCTGCCAGCAGAGGAACCATCACCAACGCAAACAGCGTAAGGCGCCACTCTGGGTCAAATCGGAACGCAATACTCACACGACCCACCGCAACAGGGCGCCGGTGCGCCCTGCACAAACTGGTTTATACTGTCTGCTACGTTTGCAGGAGAAGTTCATTGCTTAAATTCGCGATAGTTGTATTCATGATAGCTCTGGTTGCCAGCCTGGGTAGTGGATTTTACTACCTCATGGTCGATCAGGGCGACAAAACAAAACGCCGCACCTTTCACTCACTGGGCGCGCGCATTTCCTTGGCAATCTGCCTGCTCGGCCTGATCATTTACGGTGTCGCCAGCGGCCAAATCGGGCACCGCAACCCATGGGATGGCGGCCCCGTTTCGGCGGGTCAAGAGTCGCGGGACTGAAGCTGCCACAACCCTCCGCCGACCCCTACGGAGGCCGCAATCCCTGTCCATGGATCAATACTCAGTGGCGGCCCGAGATTACGCCCCAGACGAAAACGGCGAACCTGACAGCCAGTACCTAGTAGTACAAGTGTGCAGGTTCGCCGTTCTCTATGAGGCATCGCGCCCGAAGGCGCGCGGCTTTACAAAATATAGACGAAAAGAAACAGGAAGACCCACACCACGTCGACAAAGTGCCAATACCAACTGGACGCTTCAAAACCAAAATGGTCTTCCGCTGTAAACTGCTTTCCAATAACCGACCGCAGCAACTGTATCAGCAGCATCGTCATTCCCATAAACACGTGAAAACCGTGGAACCCTGTCAGCATAAAGAATGTGGAACCGTAGATGCCCGAATTAAGTGTCAAACCAAAAAGTTCATAGGCCTCGTAGTACTCCATGAACTGCAGAAACAGGAAAAATATCCCCAGACCTACCGTGATACCCAGCCAAAGATTGAACTTGGACTTATCACCTTTGAGGATGTTCGTGTGGGCGAAGTGACAGGTGAGACTGGACGTCAGCAGCACCGCCGTGTTCCACATGGGCAGCCAAGCGTACCAGGCATGTGCATCGGCAAAGGCCATGCTGGTCTCCGCGCTGGTGAACGCGCCGTTATTCGCGATAAGCTGCTCCGTTGCTCCGCCTACAGCCTCTTGGGGTGTTTGCATCATGGGCCATGCATATTCAAAGCCATCCCAAAGTATCCCGTTCATTCTTCCGCCGTCACCATCGCCCGCTAACCAGGGGCCAACCAGTGTGCGCACGTAGAATAGTGCGCCGAAGAAGGCGAAGAAGAACATCACTTCAGAAAAAATAAACCAGAACATTCCCAGCACATACGATTTCTTGAGCTGGGCACTGTTCAAGCCTGCAATATTTTCCTGGATAGCAATCTTGAACCAGGAAAACAGTGTTGCCATAAAGAAAAACAACCCGATCAGAAAGATCGACCAGGAATAGGTGCTCTCCTCGGGATCACCAAACGTCATATCATTCATGATGCTGGCGGCACCAAAAATGCTGAGAATGAGACCAATCGTTGCACAAACTGCCAGCTTGCTCTTCTCGGGTACGTAATACTTTTCGTACTCTGTAGCGGCCTGACTCGTCATGTTGTTTCTCCGTTTTTCAAACGCGGGAAGCTGTCCCTGCGCGTCAACGACTGGCCAAATCGCCAGCCGCCCTCTCTGTCACATCAAAAATCGTATAGGACAGGGTGATAGTTCCAATATCTTTCGGCAAATCCTGGTCAACAATGAATTGCAGCGGCAGCTCTGCGGAGTCACCTCCATCAAGGGGCTGCCGGTTGAAGCAAAAACACTCTGTCTTGTGAAAGTACGCTGCCGCACGCGCCGGCGATACGCTTGGAATTGCCTGCGCCACCATGGCAAATGGCAGCGGATTGCTAGCGAGAAACACCGTATCGTTAACTGCGCCTGGGTTTACCTTCATCGTCGTCGTTGACGGCGAGAACCCCCAGGGCATGCCCTCATTGTTCGTAGCGATAAACTGCACCGTCACTTCTCTGCTTTCGTCCACTGCCGCAGGCACTGATGTGTAGGCTTCCGCGCCTGTCTTGCCGTTGATACCCAGGGCATCGCAGAGCACATCGTACAAAGGCACCATTACAACGAACACAAACGCGAACATCACGACGGCCAAGCCAACCAGCTTGGTCGCTGTGTCGATACTTGGATTATCGCTCAGCTTGACCATGATGGTGCCTCCTACTTCACCGCGGGCGGTGTTTCAAACGTGTGGTAGGGCGCAGGTGTCGGCAAAGTCCACTCGAGCCCTTCGGCCCCGTCCCATACCTTTTCTTCTGAAGTCGGCTCTCCCGCTACGATCGTCGCAATCACGTTGTACAGGAACAGGATTTGCGATGCGCCGTAAATGAACGCGCCGATCGATGACATCATGTTGAAATCCGCGAACTGCAGTGCATAGTCCGGGATTCGACGTGGCATACCCGCAAGCCCGACAAAGTGTTGCGGAAAAAACGCCAGGTTGAAGCCGATAAATGAAATCCAGAAATGAGTCTTACCCATCGTCTCGTTATACATGCGGCCGCACCACTTCGGCAGCCAGAAATAAATGGCCGCAGTCATACTGAAGACCGCTCCCGCCACCATCACATAGTGGAAGTGCGCTACAACAAAATACGAGTCGTGGTACTGAAAATCTGCCGGCGCAATAGACAGCATGAGCCCGGTGAAGCCGCCGATCGTGAACAGCACCAGGAAACCGATACTGAAGAGCATTGGCGTTTCGAACGACATGGCGCCACGCCACATAGTCGATATCCAGTTGAACACCTTCACCCCGGTCGGCACCGCGATTAACATCGTGGCGTACATAAAGAACAATTCACCAGCGACGGGCATGCCCACCGTGTACATGTGGTGCGCCCAAACGATGAAAGACAAGAAAGCAATCGACGCAGTAGCGTAGACCATTGAGTCGTAGCCGAAAAGCGGCTTTCGGGAAAACGCCGGAATGATCTGGGACACAACGCCGAAAGCAGGCAGGATGATGATGTAGACCTCAGGGTGACCGAAGAACCAGAATACGTGCTGGAACAAAACCGGGTCACCACCACCGGCTGCCGAAAAGAAGCTGGTGCCAAAGTGAATGTCCATAAGCATCATGGTGACCGCTCCCGCCAACACGGGCATGACAGCGACCAGCAAAAACGCGGTAATCAGCCAGGTCCACACGAACAGGGGCATTTTCATGTAGGTCATACCCGGTGCACGCATATTCATCACCGTAGCAATGATGTTAATCGACCCCATGATTGAGGATAGCCCCAAAACGTGGACGGAGAAGATAAAGAACGTGACCGACGGCGGTGCATAGGTCGTGGACAGCGGTGCGTAAAAAGTCCAGCCAAAGGCCGGTGCTCCGCCCTCCATAAACAGGGTCGACGCCAGCAGCAGGAATGTCGGGGGGAGAATCCAGAAGCTCCAGTTATTCATCCGCGGCAATGCCATATCCGGTGCGCCGATCATCATCGGAATCAGCCAATTCGCCAAACCGACGAAAGAGGGCATGATCGCACCGAACACCATTATAAGACCATGAAGTGTGGTCATCTGGTTGAAGAATGCCGGGTCGATCAGTTGCATACCGGGCTGAAATAACTCTGCCCGGATGACCATGGCAAAAAAGCCGCCCAAGATGAACATAGCGAACGAGAACCATAAATACATGGTTCCAATATCTTTGTGATTGGTGGTAAACAGCCACCTTGTCAGGCCCTTGGCAGGACCGTGATGATGATCTCCCATCGTTAAATCCTCCTATTGGCCTTTCTTGTAGTTGTACACGTCAATGGGCTGGATGAGATCGCCCATATTGTTGCCGAACGCGTTGCGCTGATAAGTAATCACCGCCGCCATATCGACATCGTTTAACTGTCCGCCAAACGCCTGCATCGCAGTGCCGGGAACACCATTAATACCCACTTCCAGATGCCCGCTGACATCACCTGTAGCGATCGCGCTCCCTGCAATCGCAGTCCCTACACCACCTTCGCCATCAGCTCCGTGGCAGGCGAGACAGTTACGCGTGTAAACAGACTGGCCGCGGTCCATCAGCTCGTCCATAGCAAACGTCTGGGCCATCAAATCATTGACCTCTGCGGCTTCTGCCTGTTTGCCGGCGAACCACTCGGCGTACTCCTCTTTACTGACAACGTTCACCACGATGGGCATAAACCCATGATCCTTGCCGCAAAGCTCCGAACATTGGCCACGGTATACGCCCTCATCTGCGGTACGCGTCGAGATTTCATTGATAAACCCGGGGATCGCATCCTTTTTCACCGCAAGTTGTGGCACCCACCAGGAATGGATCACGTCATTCGCCGTTACAAGAAAACGGACCTTGGTGTTCACCGGCAATACAAGCGGTTCGTCCACTTCCAGCAAATAATTCTGCCCTTTCGCCTCCACGTTATAGATCTCCGCCTGCGGGGTGCGCAGATTACTGAAGAATGCCACGTTGTCGCCATCCTCAGTCAGGTACTCATACTTCCATTTCCACTGATACCCTTTGACAATGATGTCCAGCTCGGCTTCGTCCGTATCGTAAATATCGAGCAGTGTGGTCGTCGCAGGGACTGCCATCGCAATCAATATGATGAAGGGCACAACGGTCCAGGCGATTTCCACCTTGGTACTTTCGTGAAAAGTTGCGGGCGTAACGCCCCGAGATTTTCGATGGTAGATGATGGAATAAAACATTACCCCGAACACCAGGACACCGATCACGACGCAAATGCCGAGAATAATCATGTGAAGGTCGTAAATTTCGCGTCCGACTACGGTAACCCCGGGTGACATATTCACGCTGCTTAACTCACCGGCAGCCGCACAGACGACGCTCGTCAGCAACAGCACAGGGGCAAGTGCGGCCTGCACCAGCCGCTTCGCTTTAAAACCCATTTCCCGTGTCTCCATTCAGAAAAAACTGTATTTCCAGACAGGCCCCGTCTTCTCCACATGCCGCTTTCGCGATCAATCTGAAACAGGCCATCTCGGGGCGGATAAGGGTGCCTGCTGTGGATGCGCGCCGCTACAAACCGACACGTCGCGTCAAAAACCGCGCGGATTATAGCGGAACTCCGGCACGAATCCTACACAGTTAAGGGCTTTGTCTGATATTCGCCCGTCACTTCTGATTTCGCTCAAGTTTTCGCTCCTTTCCGCGCCATTCCTCGAGCTAAGCTACTCGCAAAATGCCCGAAATGGTCTAGCCTGAGCAGACCCCTCGACATTAACCTTCGCAGAAGGTAGTGAGCTTTGGACACCAGCAGCATAAAAGAAACGATTCGTGCCGCGCTTTTACAGGAACGGGAATCAGGACAACTGCGCCAAAAGCTCGGACGGGAAGTGCCGTTGCTGCGAGGCAAACTTATTTTACCTGAAAATGAGCCCATTGTTGCGCTGATGGAGTTTGTCACGAACTACGTGGAAAGCGTTCCTGGGTGTCTGCACCTGGTGACCGCACTCAGCAAAGAATTTGGCTTTTACGACTACGCCGCACCCTTTCTGCACCTGGCTGAAGACTATTTTCTGCAGCCTCCCAACACACTGCCACAGGACGGGGGCCTGGAGGCGCTGCTCGATGAAGCGTTTTTGGCACACAGGCTGCTTGAAGAGATCAATGATCACCATATCCGCCATCTGCAACGTCCCTTGGTGCCGCTGGACATGACGGAGGCCAATATTATTGTGCACCATTTACTCGGCGACGCCTTTGCGACCAGCCTGGAGCAATTGGTGCAGTTTACGGCGGGGCAACTGCTGGGCAAGGAGCATGTTTGGGAGCGAATCCGGGCGCTCCCTGGCTCCTCCCGGCCCGATACGGCACTGATTTCCTCCGAGCAGATCATGGGAACAAAGCACAGCATCCGACTGCGCTTGCCTGCCTGACGTCAGGAGTCATCACCATCGAGCAGAGTAACGGGCTCCGCAGGGGTATCTACCCGGCGCGCCATCGCTCGGCTGACGCGAGTAGGCAACTCCGCCACGCCCGCGTCCGGACGGTCTTCGGAAAACCCGCAGCTCACACACAACCGCTGGTCCGTGTCGAGATCCACGACAATCTTATCTTTCAGTGCGCAGCGTGGACACACTGCCCCCGCGATAAAACGGCGTTTATTCGGCTTGTCTGGCATATAAATACTCCAACAATCGCGGCTGTGTGGAAAGGCGATCTCAACACCGCTATTGTAACAGCCCATCACGCAAGGAGCAGTCCGAATGCGCCACTATCGTCCCACCAGCCTGCGAAGTTTTGCCGGTATTTCCCCCACCACCGGACAGAGGGTACTCATCGATCCCAGCGCGGTGGTTATTGGGGAAGTCACGTTAGAAGATGATGTTTCTGTCTGGCCTCAGGTCGCCATTCGCGGAGACATGCACCGTATCGTTATTGGGGCCAGGACCAATGTACAGGACGGCAGCGTGCTGCACATTACCCACGATGGGCCCTATAACCCTGGAGGCTGGCCGCTACATATTGGTTGCGATGTCACTATTGGGCACAATGCCACACTGCATGGATGCACACTGGGTGACCGAATTCTTGTAGGTATGGGCGCAACCGTTATGGACGGGGCCACCGTAGAAAATGAAGTCGTCATCGGCGCCAGCGCGCTCGTAACACCGGGCAAAACACTGCGCAGCGGCTACCTTTATGCGGGCAGCCCGGCACGCGAAATCAGAGCGCTGTCAGACAATGAGCGCTCCTACTTCACCTACAGCGCCAATAACTATGTGTCTCTGAAGGATCGCCATATACAGGAACTGGAGGCCATGCCAGGGCCGGCCTGAGACAGCCGACAATCCGCTCTCACGAGGCGCTCATGGCCGCGCGCAACTGCTGCACCACCGGCCCAGTATCCGGGCGCGCACCGTGCCAGATATAGAAAGATTCCGCCGCCTGCTCTACCAGCATGCCCAGTCCATCAGACACCGCCCAGGCCGCGTGGTGGGCCGCCCAGCGCATAAAGGGCGTGGGCTCGGCGCCGTAAACCATGTCATAGCAGCAACCGCGCTCGGTCAATAATTCACCGGGCAGCTCCGGCACCGTTCCATCCAGCCCGGCACTGGTCGCGTTAATCACGAGGTCAAACTGACGAGCATTCGCCAACGCGTACGCACCCCCGGATACCTGCTCCAGGTCCTGAAACTCGCTCGCCAATTGCTCGGCGCGTTCCGCGGTTCTATTTACCACCAGCAATTCCCGTGGCCTCTCTTGCAGCAAGGGGCCAAGGACGCCGCGAGCGGCACCACCGGCACCCAGCAACAGCACCCGCTGGCCCTGTATCTTCCACCCGAGGTTGGCGACCAGGTCTCGCACCAGGCCGATGCCATCGGTATTGTCGCCAGCGATAGTGCCATCTTCACGCGGCGTCAAAGTGTTGGCGGCACCGGCCCTGGCGGCTCTTTCACTCAGATGATCGGCGAGATCGAACGCCTCTTGCTTGAATGGCACGGTGACATTGAGGCCGGCGCCTCCCTCGTCAAAAAACTTCACAACGGCGGCGGCAAAAGCACTCCGATCCACGCGCACCGCGCGATACTGAAGGTCGCGATCGCACTGCCCGGCGAATAGCGCATGAATCTCCGGCGACTTACTCTGCTTGATCGGGTTGCCAAAAACTGCGTATCTCGGTTTTTCGCTCATCCCATCAGGCCTCTGCAAGCCAATCTGTGTGCTGCAGGTAATACTCGGTCAGTTCCGATTCAGGAGAGCCGGGTTCGGGTTGGTAATCATACTCCCAGCGCACCAGCGGAGGCAGCGACATGAGGATCGCTTCGGTGCGACCGCCAGACTGCAAGCCGAACAGTGTGCCGCGGTCAAACACCAGGTTAAATTCGACATAACGACCCCGGCGATACAGCTGGAATTGGCGTTCCCGATCACCGAAGGGCTTGTGCTTGTTACGCTGCACGATGGGACGGTAGGCGCGAAGATAAGAATCGCCCACGGAGCGCGTGAAGGCGAAACAGGTATCGAAGTCCCACTCGTTCAAGTCATCAAAAAACAGGCCGCCAATTCCTCGAGCCTCATCCCTGTGTTTCAGGTAAAAATACCTGTCGCACCATGTTTTGAAGCGACTGTATGTGTCTTCGCCAAATGGCGCACAGGCCTCCGCAGCCACCTTGTGCCAAGCAACACAATCATCCTTGTTGGCATAATAGGGCGTGAGGTCATAGCCGCCTCCAAACCACCACACCGGTTTTTCACCGGGCTTGTTTGCGACAAATAATCTTACGTTGGCGTGGGAAGTAGGAACGTAGGGGTTCTCAGGGTGTATCACGAGAGAAACCCCCAGCGCTTCAAAACTGCGGCCCGCTAATTCCGGCCGCGCCGCGGAGGCGGAGGGAGGCAGGTTTTGACCGGTCACATGGGAAAAATTAACTCCAGCCTTTTCCAGTACGGCGCCACCGGAGAGCACCCGGCTCCGGCCGCCACCCCCCTCAGGCCGCTGCCACTCTTCAGTCGAGAAGCTCGCCGCACCATCTTCCTCTGACAGGGCAGCGCAAATACTGTCTTGTAAACCCAACAGATAAGACTTTACCTGTTCAATCTGCATGTTCGAATTCCTTGAGGAAATGCGTCGACGCGCATTATACGCCCCTGAAGCCGCAGCGAAACCGGTGTCTGGGAATGGTGCGGATCAGGAGCGGACAATGTCGCCGCTTACAAGGTGTCGAATCGCAGTGGGACGCGCCAATGAACCGACCCTCCCCGGCATAAAACAGGACACACTGTCACCGAAATAACGTCGCACCTGAAACGCCTCACGGGCGGGGAGTGCGCCACCTGGATTGGCCGACGTAGAAACCAGCGGCCCGCCCCAAGCAATGCAAAGCGCTGAGACGACCGGATGGTCGGTCACCCGCACCGCAACCGTGTCGTGCATACCACAAACCCAAGAGGGCACACGGTCACGATGGGGCAATAGCCAGGTAGCAGGGCCGGGCCAGGTGGCCTGCAGAGTATCAAGCTGCCCAGGGTCCAGCCCCGCTAGCAAATTATCCAGCTGATCGATGTGCGCCGCCACCAAAATGAGACCCTTGGACTCTGGCCTCTGCTTGATTTGCAGAAGCCGCGTAACGGCGGCTTGGCTGTCGGGATCACAACTCAAGCCCCACACGGCTTCTGTGGGACAGGCGATAACCTCTTCCCTGCACAGCGCGTCAGTAGCCTGCTGCAGGGCGAGAAAGCTGGGTGAAAAAGACAACCTTAGCCCTTCAGTTTTTCCTGCAGAGCTGCGTTTTTATCGGCAATTTCTCGGGCATTCGCCTCTCGCTCGTCACGCAACTGCTGCGCCAGCTGGGGATTGGCCACAGACAGAATTTGAGTCGCAAGATAGGCAGCATTTTTTGCACCCGCCTTGCCAATTGCGACCGTTGCTACGGGAATGCCCGCTGGCATTTGTACTGTGGACAGCAGCGCATCCAGGCCGTCCAGTGACGCGTTCATCGGGACACCAATCACCGGCTTTACGGTGGTGGCAGAGACAGCACCTGCAAGGTGCGCCGCCATGCCGGCCGCAGCAATAAAAACGGCGCAACCGCGCTCCTCGGCTTCCTTGATAAACGCTTTGGTTTCTTCCGGTGTGCGGTGGGCAGAGGTGATTCTCACTTCGAAGCGCACACCAAATTTACGCAGCACATCGAAGCTGGCCTCCATTACCGGCAGGTCGGAATCGGAACCCATCACAATTGCGACAAACGGCTCGCTCATGCATTTTCTCCTGTTAAGTCAAAATAGCGGCTACAACCGCCTGAAAGACCGGCGATTCTCACTAATTGTTGTGGAATTGGCAAGTTCAACTCCGGATATACCCGGAAGAAAGGCGTTGTACCCGGCCCGCGAACTCCAGATTAGACAATTCTGCCAGCAACTGCGCCACAGGACGCGCTGTACCCGCCACCAGTTCGTCCAACGTAATCGCCTCGTAGCCGAGAAGCGGCAGCAGCCAGGATCCCTCACTCCCCTCCTCGCGACCCGTCTGAAAACTCACGCCTCGCGGAGCACCGCAGGCGCCACACTCCTCCAGAATATCATCTACCGTGCGCACCATCTTAGCGCCATCCCGCAGTAGCTGCAGGCACCCGAGCCCCCCTTCATGCAATGGCGACCACGGCAGGGCAAAGACCTCTCGCCCCTGCTCAAGCGCCGCGCCCGCAGTAATCAGGGAGCCGCTTGGCAGGGCCGCCTCCACCACCACGACACCCAGGGCCATCCCGCTAATAATCCGGTTGCGCTTCGGGAAATGATGACGACGCGGCGGCGTACCCGGCGGGAACTCCGACACAAGACAACCCGTCGCCTCGATACGGCGCGCGAGTCCATGGTTTCGATAAGGGTAAACCTGATCGATACCGGTGGCCATGACAGCTACCGTCCGCCCCCCCTCCTGCAACGCACCCTCGTGCGCCGCGGTATCAATCCCCAGAGCCAGCCCGGAGCCCACCAGCAAACCGGCTGCTGATAACTGGCTGCTCAGGTCGTGCGCCAACCGAAGCCCCGCGGACGTTGCGCGGCGGCTACCCACCACTGCCAGCTGCGGACTGATCAGCAGGGCGGGGTCGCCCAGCACGTACAAGAGCGGCGGCGGATCGTGTATTTCGCGCAGGAGCGGCGGGTAGTGCTCGTCATCGATTGCGACGGTCGAGGCACTGCCCGCGCGGGAGTCGGGGTGTTCTTTGCCAACATTCATACATCGTCCTTGACGTCATGTGCGGCGGCGGTGTCGCGGCAGCCAGCGCTGCCGCTTGTGATTAGGGATTCTTGATCAGATCGAATATCTCGAGGGGGCGGGTCGCTCTCAGGATGATGGCATAGCTGACCTTTTCATAGGATTCGAATACCATCGCCAGACCCGCCCGGGTATCTGGCAAGCGCACATTCGTTTCGGACACCTTGTCAAATACCGTGCGGCCCGTCTGATACACCGCGACCACGTTGCCAATCTGAAGGCCATCCCGCTTACCTTGGTTAATGACAACGATACTCATGTCACCCACCTGCGTCAGGCCGCCGACAACGGCGATGATCGCTCCGCCGACTATTTCCTCCTGTGGCGCCTGAGGGTGGAAGGTTGAGTCCAGCACACGCTCTTCCTGGGGCAAGAGTCGATCACCAATTCTGACTTCCTCCGACACACGGGTAATTTCCAGTTGGGTGACTTCATCACGGTTGCTACTTGTGAGTCTTCCTGTCCCGATATCCATGACCTCGTATCCCAGGTACTCCCCGGTATAAGGATCAGTAAACTGCTGGCCAATGCGATAAATGCCATAGGTTCGCTCACCATCGGGAAACGGGCCACGCCCGTAAATGGTATCTCCGGGGCCGCCAATAAGAGCGCGCTGGTCCTGAGCAACAATGTAAGCGGACTGGTTCAGCTCCCCGGCTTCCATGACCCGATTGTTCTGCAGCCAAGGACCTATCTGGTCCAGTGGGATAGAGGGAATAGCCAGATCGAGGTCGCTGACCCGCATGTTCGGACTCAGTACCTTTTCTCTACCTCGCCGCAGACGCAGTCGCGGTTGGCCGTCAATCCAGACCAGGTAGAGCTCGTCTCCGGGGAATATCAGGTGGGGGTTATCGATCTGCGGATTAACATCCCAAAGCTCCGGCCAGCGCCAGGGCTCCTGCAGGTACATCCCTGAAATCCCCCAGAGTGTATCCCCCTTCTTTACGATGTACGTTTCCGGTACATCCTCGTTGAGTTCCACCGCCGCCTGCGCCCATCCTGCAAAGAGCAGTGACGTCAGAAGGAGACCCAGAGAAATCGACTTTATTTTCATTATTGCACCCTTTTAATCCAGAGGGGCATCCAACACCTGGCTCACGCCCACCCGCGCCGCCTCTGATGAGTTCGTGTGCCTGCGGTGGACCGATTGTCACCGTGTGACCTGCTCTGGCGGCGAAAGCGCCACCACACCCTTCCCCTGCGGGCGAGACGTCGTGGAGTCCCAACGCTAGGCACCCCGTAATCACACGCTGTATAATGGCCACAGTTTGCTGTTGCAACATGACGCTGGCAAGCCAAATGTTACCAAATCACGCAGCCAATTCTGGCCAACACACGCCGCTGCGCAGGCACTGAATATCATGGCATTACTGGACATACTGGAGTTCCCCGATCATCGATTACGCACCCGTGCGGAGCCTGTCGAGACGGTCACCGACATAACGCGGAAGCTTATCGAAGACATGTTTGAGACCATGTACAACGCACCGGGCATCGGCCTCGCCGCGACCCAGGTCAACGTGCACCAGCGCATTCTGGTAATGGACGTCTCCGAGGACAAGGATCACCCCCTGGTATTCATTAATCCGGAGATCACCGCGCGCAGCGAAACACAGGAAGACTACGATGAGGGCTGTCTGTCCGTGCCCGGGTTTTTTGAGTCCGTAACCCGGCCTCAGGAAGTGGCGGTGACGGCCCTGAATCGCAGTGGTGACGAGTTCAACCAGACGCTATCCGGACTGGAGGCCATCTGCCTGCAGCACGAGATAGACCACCTCAACGGTAAACTCTTTGTCGATTATCTGTCTCCTCTGAAGCGGCAACGGATACGCAAGAAGCTGGAAAAAGACCAGCGGTGCCGCGCCTGACGATATGACAGACGCCCGCCTTAAGGTCATTTTTGCCGGCACGCCCCGCTTTGCGGCTCTGCATGCTGGCGCTATCATCGATAGTAAGCACCAACTACTGTCCATCTACACCCAGCCAGACCGCCGCGCGGGACGGGGCCGCCAGCTCCAGACAAGTCCCGTTAAACAGATCGCCGAAGGTGCGGGCATCCCGATTTACCAGCCCGACACGCTCAAGGACGCGGAGGTACAGGCCGCACTGGCGGCACAGGACGCCGATGTGCTCGTAGTGGTGGCCTACGGATTAATCCTGCCTCGCGACGTACTGACTATTCCCCGGTTTGGTTGCCTCAACGTTCATGCGTCACTCCTGCCCCGCTGGCGGGGAGCCGCTCCCATCCAGCGCGCGATCGAGGCCGGTGACGAAACCAGCGGGATCACTATTATGCAGATGGACGCAGGTCTCGATACCGGCGACATGCTTGCCACCGCAGCCTGCCCGATTGAGCCTCGCGCCAGCACAACCGACCTGCACGACCAACTCGCGCTGCTGGGTCCCGAGCTCCTGCTGAGCGTGCTGGATAACCTGGAGGCCTGTCGCGCGTCTGCGCAGCCCCAGGACGACACGCAGGCAAACTACGCACACAAACTGCACAAGCAGGAGGCCGAGATCAACTGGTGCCGCGACGCTACCGCGCTGGACCGCCAGATTCGCGCCTTCAACCCTGCCCCGGTCTGTTACGCCGTACTCGATTGCAAACGAGTCCGCATCTGGGCCGCGAGACCCGCACCCGCAGAGCTCGGCGATAGCGCTCCCGGAACCATTGTTAAAGCCGACCAGGAGGGCATCACTGTGCGCTGTGCAAAGGGCGACCTGGTGCTGCAAATATTGCAACTAGAGGGCGGTAGGCAATTGCCCGTGGCAGAGCTGCTGCGCGCCCACCACGATCGCTTTTGTGTGGGCAAGCGCTTTGAGCTCGCAGCCACGGCGACACAAGAATGAGCGTCGATACCCGCGCAGCAGCCGCGCTTGTCATCGCAGATGTGTGCAGCGGGCAATCCCTGGACCGCGCACTCGCGCGACAGGAGAACAGGGTCAAAACGCGAGATCTCGGCCTGTTGCGTCAGCTATGCTACGGGACACTGCGCCACGAACCTCGCCTCACAGCGATCCTCGAACAGCTGATAGAAAAGCCTCTGAAGGACAAAGATCGCGATATTCAGGCCCTGCTACTCTGCGGCTTGTATCAACTGGATTTCACCCGTGTACCCGATCACGCCGCCGTCGCGGCTACTGTAGAAGCCACGCGGGCGCTCAAAAAGCACTGGGCCAAAAACCTGTCCAATGCGGTGCTGCGGCGGTTCCTGCGAGAGCGTGAGCCACTGCTCCAAGCTCTGGACGAGGCAGCGCGCAGCTGCCACCCCCGTTGGCTTTATGACAAGATCCAGACACAGTGGCCCGCCGCCGCCGACAATATACTGCTTGCCAACAACGAACACCCCCCCATGACACTCCGCGTGAATACCGCCCGTGTCAGCCGGGAGCAATACCTCAAAACACTCACCAAACAGGGCATCGGCGGCAGTGCCGGCCTGCTCAGCCCCCACGCCATCTACTTGTCGCAGGCTGTCGATGTAAGCCAGTTGCCGGGTTTTAAGGACGGCATGGTAAGCGTGCAGGACGAAGCGGCACAACTGGCCGCTATTCTGCTTTCACCCGAACCGGGAGACCATGTGCTGGATGTCTGCGCAGCACCCGGGGGAAAAACCTGCCACATGCTGGAACTGCAGGAGGGGCTTGCGGAACTGGTGGCGATGGATGTAGAGCAGAAAAGGCTGGACAAAGTTTCGGAAAATCTGGCCCGGCTGGGCCTTGCCGCGTCACTGGTTTGCGCCGACGGAACCGCGCCACCGCAGCGGCTATCTGTGGCCAGCTTCGATCGCATATTAGTTGATGCCCCGTGCTCAGCCAGTGGCGTCATTCGGCGGCATCCTGACGTAAAACAGCTGCGCAAAACGACCGATATCGCGACGTTTAACGAGCTGCAAACCCGCCTGCTCCTCGGCGTCTGGCCACTACTGAAACCGCGCGGCACTCTCTTGTATGCGACCTGTTCTATCTTTGAGGAAGAAAACAGCTGTGTCATCAGCCACTTCCTCGACCAACAGCCGGACGCGGTGCATCGGGCCCTTGATACCTCCTGGGGTGAGGTGTCGAGCTACGGCAAACAGCTACTCCCCAGCAGCGGTGGCAGCGACGGCCTGTTCTACGCCTTGCTACAAAAAACAGGCTCATAGTTGTGCACAATTTCGCCACACCGGCCCTTACATTCACGGGGCGACTTCTTTAATGTAATTGCATCACCGGAAGGGCGTCTGACCTAGTCGCGCACTCCTCGGGACCCGTAATCACTGCAAGGCTCACCGGGCCATGAAGATCATTATCCTCGGCGCTGGCCAGGTCGGCGGCACCCTCGCCGAGCACCTCGCCAACGAGCAAAACGACATCACGGTTGTCGACACCGACACCGACAAACTCCGCGCCTTGCAGGAGCGGCTGGATATCGGCACGGTAACAGGTGGCGCTTCTCATCCGGACACCCTACGTGACGCGGGGGCCGAAGACGCAGACATGCTGGTTGCCGTGACCAATAGCGACGAGATCAACATGATGGCCTGCCAGGTGGCTTACACCCTGTTCAGTACACCAACCAAGATTTCCCGGGTTCGCTCACCCTATTACCTGGCTCATCAGGAACAACTCTTCAACCGGGATCATATCCCGGTCGATGTCATCATCGGACCCGAACAACTCGTTACCCGCAGCATAGCCCGCCTGATTTCTACCCCGGGCGCTCTGCAGGTCATGGATTTTGCTAAGGGGCGCGTGCAATTGGTTGCCGTGCGGGCTTACCACGGGGGCCCTATCGTCGGGCACGAACTGCAGGAAATTCGACGGCACATGCCCAATGTGGATACTCGTGTTGCGGCCATTTATCGACAGGACCGCGCCATAATCCCGGAGGGTGATACCGTTGTAGAAGTGGACGACGAGGTTTTCTTCATTGCTGCCCGCGACAATATCCGAGCCGTCATGTCAGAGCTACGCAGTGTCGACAAACCCTACAAGCGGGTCATGATCGCTGGAGGGGGCAACATCGGAGCGACACTGGCGCAGTCTCTGGAGAACGATTACCAGGTGAAGCTCATCGAGAAATCCTACAGCCAATGCCGCAGCCTGTCTGAGCGACTCAAGCACTGCATCGTGCTACACGGCAGCGGTTCCGAGCCGCAATTACTCGCCTCGGAAAATATTGAGGCCACCGATGTTTTCTGTGCGCTGACCAACAGCGATGAAGCCAACATCATGATGTCCATGCTGGCGAAACGCTTGGGCGCCAAAAAAGTCATCACGCTGATTGCCAACGCCGCCTACGCGGAGTTAGTCGGCGATGAAATCGACATCGCTATCTCGCCACAACAGATTACGATCGGAAGCTTGCTAACCCACGTCAGGAAAGGCGACATCAGCAACGTGCACTCACTCCGCCGGGGTGCGGCAGAGGCCATAGAAGTTACCGCTTTGGGGGACCAACGCTCCTCCAAGGTTGTGGGACGACGGTTGGACGACATCAAACTGCCCCAAGGCGTCACAATTGGCGCCATCGTGCGCGGAGAAAACGTGTTGATTGCACACCGGCATATTGTGGTGGAGACCGATGATCACGTGATCCTGTTCCTTCTTGATCGAAAGCAAATCAGAGCGGTAGAGAAGCTGTTTGCCGTTGGACTCGGGTTTTTTTCTTAGGATGCATTTTTCCGTCACGTTCAGAATCCTTGGCATCCTGCTAATGCTGTTCAGCTCTATTCAGCTGGTGCCTCTGGTGTTCGCTCTATTCGAGAGCCAAAGAAATGCCAGTGGCTTTATCTACGCAATCCTGATTACTTTTTTTTCCGGGCTTTTCCTGTGGCTCCCCGTGCGCAACGCTCGCCACGATCTCCGAATTCGAGATGGTTTTCTGATCACCTCCCTGTTCTGGACAGTACTTGGCCTGTTCGGCGCGTTGCCGTTTGCACTGTCCGAAGCACTGCAAATTTCGACCATGGACGCAGTGTTCGAATCAATCTCAGGGCTTACCGCCACCGGTGCCACAGTCATTGAGGGTCTCGATGAATTACCCCGGTCCATCCTGTTTTACCGACAATTACTGCAGTGGCTGGGCGGCATCGGGATTATTGTAGTGGCGGTCGCGATCTTGCCCATGCTGGGGGTGGGTGGCATGCAATTGTATAAAGCCGAAACACCCGGACCCTCCAAGAACAGTAAACTGACCCCGCGTATCACGGAAACCGCCAAAGCGTTGTTTATTGTTTACCTGCTGCTCACGGTAGCGTGCGCAGTCGCCTACTACGCTGTAGGAATGTCGGGCTTTGACGCCGTCGCCCACTCTTTTTCAACAGTGTCACTCGCAGGGTTCTCGACCCACGATGACAGCCTTGGTTTTTTTAATAGTGACGCGGTGCTTATCGTAGCGATCGTTTTCATGATTGTGTCGAGCATTAACTTCGGCCTTCACTTTCTCGCCTTCAGTCGCCGCTCTCCGATGGTCTATCGACGAGACTCCGAAACCCGGTTTTATCTCACCGCCGTTCTCGTTTGCGTCATTCTAACGATTTACTGTCTCATCGCCTGGGATATACACGGTCACAGGGACAGCATACTGCACGGCACATTCCAGGTGCTGTCGATTATCACCACCACCGGCTACTCTACTGAAAATTTAAATGCGTGGCCTATCGCGCTGCCTATCATGGCGATCTTTTTCTCCTGCATGGGCGGCTGTGTTGGCTCCACCACCGGCGGTATTAAAGCCATGCGCGTAATGCTTATTTTCAAACAGGGCATGCGGGAACTCAAACAACTGGTGCACCCTCAGGCGGTCATCCCGCTCAAGGTCGGCGGTCGCCGGGTAGAGGCAACGGTCGTGAGCGCAGTATGGAGTTTCTTTGCGATCTACACGTCCGCGTATATCGTTCTATTAATACTGCTGGTATTAACCGGGCTTGACTTCACCACTGCTTTCTCCGCTGTTGCGGCAACTCTGAATAATCTCGGCATCGGCTTTGCAGGCGTCAGCAATGGCTTCGGCGCTCTTAGTGAGCCGACCAAGGCCATCCTCTGTTTCGCCATGCTATTGGGCCGGCTGGAGATTTTTACCCTTCTGGTACTTTTTACCCCGGCATTCTGGCGCATCTAAAAACCGCTACGCCTCACTGCCTGGACTTTTTAATGGCCTCGTACGCGGCCTGTATTTCCTGTGAGCGAGTCGTCGCCAGTTTAATCATGTCCTCAGGGACGCCCTTGGCAATCAACTTGTCTGGGTGGTTCTCGCTCATACGACGACGATATTCACGCTTGAGCTCTTTATCACTGACGGAAGAGTCCACACCGAGCGCAGCGTAGGCATCCTGTAAACTGGACGCGGAAGAGGTGGCGCCCTGCTGGTGGAACTGCTCCTGCGCACGAGCCATTCTGAGCAGCTGCTCGAGCTGCGTTACGCTGAAACCCATCTTACCGGCGATCGAAACCAGTGCTGCGTGTTCCGACGGCTCCATAACCTGATCTGCGTTTGCCAGAGAAATAAGGAATAAAAGCAGCGTCTGTTGCAGCTGTTTCTGGTGGCCACAGGTCGCGACGAACGCGTCGATGGCTTGCTGTAATTCAAAACCCGCCTCTGCGCCCTGCTGGAACAACTTAATGGCGCGCTCCCGCTGCTCGCCGTCCAACCTCATTTGAACAAATATCTGTTCGGTGTGATCGATCTCTGAGCGCGACACCCTGCCATCCGCCTTGGCAAGATAGCCGAGCAGCAAAAAGGTCGTTTCGAAAAAGCTTTTCTTGACCTGTTCAATCCCCTCGGGGCTACCAAACTGCATCGCCCGGCCAAGGCCTCGATCAAATGCGTGCCCTATAGCAACGCCGATAATCAGGCCTACAAGGCCTGCACTGGACCAACCGAGCACCCCGCCTATCAGTTTGCCAAAAACCATTATGTTCATCGGCCAAAAACCTCTTTTCGCCACGTGAATCAGATAGTGCGCTTACAGACGGGACGGTAACAGCATGCCCGTTAACGCTCAGTTTCCTAGAATGCGCGTATTATGCCGATGCGGTTAACGGTATAATAGCCCACTTTTTGCGGCGAGCTGGCGGGCAGAGCAGTGGCACAGAGCGATAGCACGATCCTGACATTCCAATCGATAATATTGAGGCTCCAGCAGTTCTGGGCTGACCAAGGCTGTGTGGTACTGCAGCCGCTGGACATGCCTGTTGGTGCAGGCACATTCCACCCAGCGACTTTTCTGCGGGCCATCGGGCCGGAGAACTGGAACGCGGCCTATGTGCAGCCCTGTCGCAGGCCCACCGATGGCCGCTACGGCGAAAACCCCAACAGGCTGCAACACTATTATCAATTCCAGGTAGTGATGAAACCCTCTCCGGAGGACTTTCAGGCACTGTACCTGCAGTCACTCGCAGCGCTTGGCATCGACACACTGGTCCACGACGTAAGATTCGTAGAAGACAACTGGGAATCGCCCACTTTAGGCGCGTGGGGCCTGGGCTGGGAGGTCTGGTTGAATGGTATGGAAGTAACGCAGTTCACCTACTTCCAGCAGGCGGGCGGCCTGGAGTGCTTTCCGGTAACCGGCGAAATCACCTACGGCATCGAGCGCATTGCGATGTACCTGCAGGGCGTCGACAGCATTTACGATTTGCTGTGGTCCGAAGGCCCAGCGGGCAAGGTCACCTACGGCGACGTCTTCCACCAGAACGAGGTGGAAATGTCGCACTATAATTTTGAAGAAGCGAACACAGATCAGCTTTTCTCGCACTTTGATTTTTGCGAGGGCGAGGCAATGCGATTGGTTGAAAAGGGGCTGTCGCTACCCGCCTACGAGCAAGTCATGACGGCGTCGCACACGTTCAACCTACTAGACGCACGCCACGCTATCTCGGTGACCGAACGACAGCGCTTTATTCTCCGGGTACGCACACTGGCCCGTGCGGTCGCCGAGTCCTACTTTGACACGCGCGCCGCCTTGGGCTTTCCTCTTGCGGACAGCGCGTTGAGAGACCAGGTGCAACAGAAAATTCAGGCGGAGGCAAAGTAAGGACATGGGCACCGAGAGTCTGCTGATAGAAATAGGGACAGAAGAACTGCCACCTACCGCCTTGAAGTCACTAGGCCTGGCTTTTCGGGACAACATTGTCGCCGGTCTCCAGCAGGCAGCGCTGGCCCATGGTGACGTCCGCTGGTTCGCTACCCCGCGCCGCTTGGCGGTAGTGATCTCAACGCTACAGCAGCAGGCGCCCGATAAGCGCGTGGAAGCTTTGGGGCCGCCCGCCGACAAGGCACGGGATGACAACGGCGATTTCACGCCGGCGGCGGCAGGCTTCGCCCGCAAGCAGGGAGTAGCGCCAGACGAACTGTGCGTTATCGATACGGTCAAGGGCGCGCGGCTGGGCATTGTAAAAACGGAGAACGGAGCCCGCGCCGCCGATGTGCTCACGGACATAATCCAGAACAGCCTGTACACGCTTCCGATTCCGAAGCGTATGCGCTGGGGAGCCGGGCGGGAGGAATTTGTGCGGCCGGTTCATTGGGTCGTTGCCCTGCTGGGATGCACGCCTGTTGAGGGCCGTGTTCTCGGGTTGCCTATCGGCAATACCACCCGGGGCCACCGCTTCCACAGCAGCGGGGAGATACAACTGGAACAGCCCGAGGACTATGAAACCGTCCTTTGGGATGCTCACGTCGTGGCCTGCTTCGAGCGCCGGCAGGAAATTATTCGCGCGCAGGTTGATGAGACAGCGAACAGCCTGACTGCAAAAGCGGTTATTGACCAGGACTTGCTGGATGAGGTGACGGGGCTAGTGGAGTGGCCTGTCGCGTTGGCCGGTGCATTTGAAGAGCGCTTCCTGGACGTGCCGGCCGAGGCGCTGGTGTCGTCGATGAAAGAGCACCAGAAGTATTTTCATGTAGTCGATGAAAAGGGTCAGCTCCGGCCGCACTTCATTACCGTCTCTAACATTGAAAGCAAAGACCCCGCTCAGGTGGTTGCAGGCAACGAACGCGTGATTCGTCCACGCCTCGCGGATGCCGCTTTCTTTTTTGAGACGGACAAAAAAACGCCTTTGGCAAACCGGGTGGACTCGCTGGGCAACATCGTCTTCCAGCAAAAACTGGGTACGTTACTCGATAAGACCGAGCGAATTACCAGCCTCGCGGGGGAATTGGCAGAAACAATCGGCTCCTCGCCAGACATGGCGCGGCGCGCAGCCAGGCTTTGCAAGGCAGACCTTGGTACCGATATGGTGCTGGAGTTCTCCGATATGCAAGGGATCGCCGGGGCTTACTACGCGCTGCACGACGGCGAGGACGCGGAGGTCGCCTCCGCCATAGCCCAGCAGTACCGGCCGGGCTATGCGGGAGACAAACTACCCGATACCGAAACTGCCGCCTGCCTGGGCCTGGCAGATCGACTCGATACACTCGTAGGAATTTTTGGTATTGGGCAGCCACCCAGCGGCTCAAAAGATCCCTTTGCTCTGCGCCGAGCATCCCTTGCGGTGCTGAGAATCATCGTAGAGAAGGGGTTCGACCTGGATCTGCGGCACTGCCTTGAAAGAGCGGCCGGACAATACCCGGCCGGGTTATTAAGCCCTGGTACGACGGAAGCCGTTCTTGACTATATGATCGAGCGGTTTCGCGCCTGGTACGAGGACGACAACATTCCCGCCGAGGTCTTTAAGGCTGTCAGCGCTCGAAAGCCGTCCCGGCCTCTGGATATTCACCAGCGCGTGCTGGCGGTCGCTGCCTTCTCACGGCTGCCACAGGCGCAGGCGCTCGCCGCTGCCAACAAACGGGTCGCGAACATACTGGCCAAACTTGACAGTGATCACTACTTCAGCGAAGTGAGCGCCAACTTACTTCAAGAGCCCCAGGAAATAGCACTCGCTCAGCATATCGGGCCATTACAAGCCAGCTGCCACCAGGACCTGCTCGACGGTAAATACACCGAGGCGTTAACCAGTCTGGCCAGCCTTCGTGATCCGGTTGATGCTTTTTTTGACCAGGTGATGGTTAACACAGACGACGAGGCGAAACGCAATAACCGCCTCAACTTGTTGATGCAGCTACGACAGCTCTTTCTCGAAGTTGCTGACATTTCACTCCTGGCAAACTCAAAGTAGCGTCGATGTGCCTGGCTGCCTGAAAACACGACAGGCCTGACCTGTCCCTGCGGATATCTCAGCGGCATTGATTTACACTGCCGATTGGAGGGACAAGACGCCATGACCTTAACCGAAGAACACCTGTTAACCATCGTCGGTGCGATGGCGGCCTGCTTTTTTATCGCCATGCTGATCGCTATCTGGAAGGCTGCTCAGAGCGGCCGCGCCCGGGCATCAGCTCGAGAGGAGCGCGTCGGCCTGGAGAGTGAGCTGGCGGAAGTTCGCAGGCAGCTGCAGGAAAGATCGTTACAGGAGCGCGATGATACTTCTCGTTTCCATGCACAGGGCGAAGCGCTGTCAGAGGCGACAGAACATGCCACGGCGTTCAAGATCAAAGCGGAGGAGGGCGGTAAGCGAATCGACGAATTGCGGCAACGGCTGGGCGCTATGGAAGAGAACCGTGATCAGTTACAGCGGGAGAACCGGAGCCTGAGTACAGAATTTGCCGAACTCAAAACATCACTGGACGAGCGCGAAAAAAACTACGAGAGCCAGCTGGCGCAATTGAACGCCCAGGAAGAAAAACTGGCGAAACACTTCAAGCTCCTGGCCAACGAAATTCTGGACACCAAGACTCGTGCAATGCAGGAGACAAACAAGTCTTCCCTCACTTCTATCATGGCTCCTTTCCAGCAATCCATCGACGGATTCAAGAAAGAAGTGCAGGATATTCACCACCGGGAGACCACACAGAGAGGGGAGCTGAAAAAAGAACTGGAGAACCTGAAAGAGCTCAATCAGAAAATCACAACTGAGGCGCACGAGCTGTCCACCGCGCTGCGCGGACAAAAGAAGTTGCAGGGGAACTGGGGGGAGCTGGTGCTGGAAAATGTTCTGGATCGATCCGGGCTACAGCTGGGAACAGACTATAAGCGAGAGGTCTCTATTACGACCGAAGACGGCAAGCTGCGGCCGGACGCTGTGGTGTATCTACCTCAGGACAAGCACCTCATTATCGATTCAAAAGTCTCCCTGGCGGCCTATACCCGCTTCGTCAATAGCGAGGACGATACAGAGCGCAAACTCGCTCTTGAAGAGCATGTGAAAGCCATGAGCCAGCGTATCGCAGAATTATCCAACAAAGACTATTACAAGTTACCCGGTCTCAATTCACCCGAAATTGTATTCATGTTTGTGCCCATCGAGTCCGCCTTCGTCGAGGCGCTCAAAGCGGACGAGTTGCTATTCCAAACGGCGATCGAAAACAACGTGCTGGTTGCTACGCCGACGACCCTGCTCACAAGCCTTAACATTGTCCGCCAGCTATGGCGCTATGAGGACCAGAATAAACACACCGCAGCGCTTGCAGAGAAAGCAGAGCGAGTCTTCAAGAAGCTGAACGCCTTCCTGGGAAGTTTCGAGGGCGTTAAAAGCGGACTGGATCGCGCGGTTGAATCCTATGTCAAAGCAGAGGGGCAACTGGTCAGTGGCCGGGGTAACCTGGTGAAGCAGGTCGGCGAATTCAAAAACCTGGCGCCCGCTATCAAGGCAGAGCTACCCGACTATTTTACGGAGAGAGCTAACCTGGAAATCGACTTCATCCCCCCGGACGAGCCAGAGTCAAAAGGAGATAGAGATACGGAATGAGCGCCACTGAGGCGAGTGCTGTTGATTGCTGCGGGTTGAGACCGTGCCGCGTTACGCCCGCTTTTACTTGGCCAAGTAACTGTTAAAAGGGGGCCTCTTCCCAGATTTGGCTGTCTTTGCCGAGGACCAACTCTAGCCCGTGGCCAAGTCTATACGTGCCGTCCGCTTT
>JAAENL010000499.1 GCA_024224435.1 Halieaceae bacterium | reverse complement strand
TGACCGTCGGCGAAGGAGAGGCCGGCAGCCTCGTTGTGGTAGATGGCTGGCAGGTTCCCCCACTGTGTCGGTTGGTTGCCGAGCGTTGTCCCCAAAAAAACCAACAGGTAGCCGTCGTCAATCGTCTCCTTGCGCTCATCGATGAAGACGAACTGGCCGGACGGGTTGGTGATCTCTCCAAGTTTTTTGTACCACCAAAACTGGGCGCGCATGTTGGGGCCGGAAGACCAGTTGACATCGCCGTTCATGTTGCCGTTCATCGAGATACTGCGCGTGCGCGGGTAGATTTTGCCCATGATTCGCACGGTGCTGGGGTCGGCGGGGCACTTGTAAATGCCAAGCGACTGGTTGTAGTTCCATAACTTGCCGATGGGGGCCTTGATGAGGTTGACGTTGGTGGCGTCCTGGGCGTTTTGAAGCCAACCGGCCACCCAACTCGAGCGGTTCATCCCGGAGGCGTTCAGCACCAGCTTGTCGTCGAAATCCAGCGTGTACATCTGCCAGCAAACCTGGAGTTGTTTCTGGTTGCTGACGCAGCCAATCGCGTGCGCCTTGGTCTTGGCCTTGGCCAGAGCCGGCAGCAACAACCCAGCGAGGATGGCAATGATGGCGATCACCACCAACAGCTCGATGAGTGTGAAGCCAAGCGATACCCGATAATCCGACGCCATGGGCGTCGGACCGGGGCTTCGGGTTGTTGGTGTATTCCCCATCGGGGCTAAGAAACGCGTCAATCGCGAGGGGCAATAATGCGTTGAAACAGGTTGTGGGTGATTTTCTGGACGCGCTCGTCTACCCCTTGTTGAGCGACCCCATGCCTTACTGGTGTTTTGTGTCCAGGGGGGCTGGACACCCCGTTGGCCCACCAAATGGTGGCGGAATTGAATACGATGTTACCTTTCGGACCATCGTAGATCGTGGCGGTGTAATGGCCCGGTTTCTTGCCATTGATCCGCGTTTCGCCTTCAGCAACGACTTGCATGCCGGGCAGGTTCATCGCGGGGGCGCCGTGCCACTCCCAGCCAACGATACCCTTGATCGAATCCCCCTTTTTCATGCCCGTCCCTTCAAAGAGCCAATGCTCCGGCAGGGCGCAAGTCCAATCGCCGGCTCCCATGACCGGAGGCGTCGTCTGCGCCCCCATCAATTGGGCACCAGCTGGCCCCATGACAGGCTTGAACCCATCCTGATTGCTCACTCTCCTCTTTGCACGCTCTCTATCAACATCAGAGGGCTCCCCGAAAAACCAGCCTTCCCGGCGTATGACGCGGTTGGGCGTACCGTCTGCAGAAGGCAGCATCGGCACGACACAGAGGACTGCATTGGCGCACAAAAAGGCCAAACTCACGCCTGCATCACGCGCTTTGAGTACATTGTCGTACATCTCCAATGACCAGTACTCGTCGTGCCCCACCGAGATAAAACCTTTTGTGCGCAGCAAGCCGGCCGGATCTGCATGGGTGTCGATATTGGAAATGTAGGAAACATCGTAGCCGTGTTGTTCCAGCCAGAAGGACAACGGGAATTCCCACGGCAGGAATTCGCCGGAGCCACCGGATGTCTTGTGCTTGTTGACGGGGTGGGTGAACAACGCATAGGGTCGATCGAAGCTCACGGATCCACTGGGCACGCTGGTACTGGACATCCCTTCATGCTTGGTATAAATAGCGTAATTTTCTGGCCACCGGTTGTAGGCGGACCACGTCAGTTCGCTGCACTGGAACAAAAGGTCGCAGGGGCGGTCGTCGCGGACGATGAAGATGACATAGCTTTGTACTCCGCTGGTCTCTTCCGTCAGCTTCCCCAGGTAGACCCCACTCAGCCAATCCTCGGGAACCTCGAATTCCACAGAGGGCTCCCAATTGCATTCGCGCAGGTAGTTTTCACCGATGGGCGGGTCCGGCTGCTGGGTGCCTTCGAGCGCATCATAAGTACGAACAAGCCGCCCCCCATCCCCGTTGTAGTAGCCGGTCCGAAAGATCTCCAGCTTGAACGCGGATGCCGGAGCCGTGCTCACCATAATCTGCAACTTCTCGCCGGCACGAATGCTGTTCGCCGAGCAATACCCTTCAATCCACGGGCAGCGCCCGTTGGTCAAGTTGGGATTGATCTTCCCCGGGAGCTGGCGCGTCTTGGTGAGCTGCCAGTCCCGCGTGCCGGGTTTGGCGTTTTCTTTAGTAATCCGGTTATCGCCAGTCGGTGCCGCACCGACACGAAGGGTCGGGATTTGGGCACCAGCTGTGAAAGCCAAGCTAGCAGCGGTAGCGCTCTTAAGCAAAAAATGGCGACGACTAATATCGGTGTTTAGGCTTACGGCGGCGGCGCCTTTAAGCAGATTGCGGCGATGCAGGCCGCCCTTGGGATTGTGTGATTCTTTCATATTATCCTTTGGCTCCTCTATGATTGTCCGGTTAAATTGCGACCAATGCAGCACGT
>JAAENL010000498.1 GCA_024224435.1 Halieaceae bacterium | reverse complement strand
GAGGATTACTCGCCATTCTTACGAGACATTCTCAGCCGCGGTCTGCGTGAGGCACGCACCAAGACGGCCAGCGCGTAGTCGTTCTATAAGACCATTTTGAGAGAGGGCCCGTTCGCAAGAGCAGGGCCCTTTTTTATTTTCAAGCCGCAGTCCTGATGCGAAGACCTTTGCCCGAATTCAACCGGTTCCCATGGGGCGGACCCGAGTCGCACGGCTGTCCTCACAGGACGTTTCCCAGCACGCTTTAATTTCGCTGGTCACTTTGCGTGGGTGGAACAAAATGCCTGGCTATAAGAAATGGGAAACCTCCCCTCGATGTTGTGAGCGGCAGTGCCAGCTCTCTAGACAGCGCGATTCCAGCACTGGCAGCTAATCTTAAGCGGCGGGCTTCGTCTTGCGTTTCTGGGGACGATTGGCCAGCTTGCCTGTTGCCTTACCGACGCGTGCTGATGCAGCAAAACGGTAGTGCAATGCGTTCCCCTTTTTCCCCACCGCTTTGACGGTGCCTGTTTTCCGCGGACAGTACGCAATGCGTTGGGCAAACCCACGAT
>JAAENL010000497.1 GCA_024224435.1 Halieaceae bacterium | reverse complement strand
GTCCGCCGGGTAACAGTGCGCCAAAAGCCTTGTTCGTCGCCCGACACGGGGCTGATGCCATTCACTGCATGAATGGCAGGTATCGCCGCTATTAATTTCACTTATGGGGGCGTCCTGATTAGAATATCCGCCGTAACGTAGAGATGGTGTCCAGTCCGAAGGCTGGCTCCAGTCACTATAATCCTGAAGGCCGCATTCAGAGGTGAATATCATGTCAGACTTCCAGAACGATCTTGCAGAAATAGCAAAGTTGCGCGATGCCGCAGGTGCCAGCTGGGACCAGATCAGTCCCGAATCAGCGGCGCGCATGCGCCTGCAGAACCGTTTCAGGACTGGCCTTGATATTGCCCGTTACACCGCGGGCATCATGCGCAAGGATATGGCGGAATACGATGCGGATCCATCTAGCTATACCCAGTCGCTGGGGTGCTGGCATGGTTTCATCGGACAGCAAAAGCTGATTTCCATCAAGAAGCACTTCGGTGAAACCAACAAGCGCTATCTGTATCTTTCGGGCTGGATGATTGCCGCCCTTCGCAGCGAGTTTGGTCCGCTTCCTGACCAGTCTATGCATGAGAAAACATCCGTGGCTTCTTTAATAGAAGAGTTGTACACGTTTTTGCGTCAGGCGGATGCCCGCGAACTTGGTGGCTTGTTCCGCGAGATGGACGCAGCGCGTGAGGCCGGTGATGACGTTGCTGAGAAAGCGGCGCAGAACAAGGTCGATAATTTTCAGACCCATGTGGTGCCAATCATTGCCGACATTGACGCCGGGTTTGGTAACGCCGAAGCGACTTATTTGCTCGCCAAGAAGATGATTGAGGCGGGTGCTTGTGCGATTCAGATTGAAAACCAGGTGTCTGATGAAAAGCAGTGTGGGCACCAGGATGGCAAGGTTACGGTTCCGCACGAAGACTTCCTCGCCAAGATACGCGCCGTACGTTACGCGTTCCTCGAGTTGGGCGTTGATGATGGTGTGATTGTAGCCCGCACCGATTCGCTTGGCGCAGGTCTCACCAAGCAGATTGCGATTACTCATACGCCTGGCGATCTGGGTGACCAGTATAATAGCTTTCTCGATATGGAAGAGTTAACAATCGACCAGATGAACCATGGTGATGTTGTCATCAAGCACCACGACCAACTGCTGCGGCCCAAGCGGCTGCCGTCTAACCTCTACCAGTTCCGCAAAGGCACGGGCGAAGACCGATGTGTAATGGACTGCATCACTTCGCTGCAGGAAGGCGCAGATCTTTTGTGGATCGAGACAGAGAAGCCCCACATTGGCCAGATCGCTGGCATGGTCAACCGGGTGCGCGAGGTTGTCCCCAATGCCAAGCTTGTCTACAACAATTCGCCCTCATTCAACTGGACACTCAGCTTTCGTCAGCAAGTTTTTGATGCTTGGAGCGAGGAGGGCAAGGACCTGTCTTCTTACGACCGCGACGCATTGATGAGTGAAAAGTACGACGACACTGAGCTTGCTGCACAGGCCGATGAGCGTATTCGTACGTTTCAGGCAGACGCCGCACGCGAGGCGGGAATTTTCCATCACTTGATCACTCTCCCCACTTACCATACTGCGGCATTGTCCACTGATAATCTCGCCAAGGAGTACTTTGGCGAGGCGGGGATGCTGGGTTATGTCAAAGGTGTGCAGCGCAAAGAAATCCGTCAGGGCATCGCTTGCGTGAAGCACCAAAACATGGCCGGATCTGATTTGGGCGACGATCACAAGGAGTATTTTTCTGGTGACGCCGCGCTGAAAGCGGCAGGTAAAGACAATACGATGAATCAGTTTGGCTAAATGGGTACCGGTCGGCTTTGCTGGTAACAGCCAGCAAAGCACTGTTTTTTTTCAGGCGAGCTATATGCTCGCCTTTTTTTTGCGTGCCAGGTTCACGCCAGCAGCACTCCTGCAATCGAAACCCTGTGAGTGTGCGAAACCGATACGGTAGTCTTACGCGATAACTTGTAAATCGGCGGACTGCTGGTTTGCATGAGTATGAGAAAAGCTATTTGAACTATCATTCTGAGCCGGGCGCAAAGCAATGACCGACCTCGATGTGCCAGAGCGGTATAGTGCCGTTAAGGGGCAGGACATGATCGCCGCCTTTCTTGGCAAGCGGGTTATGCTAGATTGAACTAGGATGTATGTCGTAGGTGTGTGTAGCACAGGGAGCTTTCATGCGTTGGGATGATATCGATAAACAGGTTTGTTCAGTGGCTCGCGCCCTGTCCGTGGTGGGCGAGCGCTGGACAATGTTGATTCTGCGGGACGCATTTTTTGGCACCCGCCGTTTTGAGCATTTTCAGCGTAATCTCGGTATCACCCGGCACCGCCTCTCGGAACGCCTCTCGAAGCTGGTGGAGCAGGGCGTTTTGGTCAAGGTTCCCTATCACGATCGACCTCTGCGCTATGAGTATCGGCTCACTCGCAAGGGCCTCGGTTTGTACCCCGTGTTGATGAGTCTCGCCTGCTGGGGCGATGAATGGATGGATCAAGGAGAAGGGGCGCCGTTGGAGTGGGTGCATCATACCTGCGGGGCCATTACCACGCCCGTGCTTACTTGCAACGAATGCGGCGAGGCATTGCGGCCGGAGGAGGTACGCCCTCAGCTTGGACCCGCGCTGCGTGAGGCTGGAGATCCGGTCGACGGTGCGCCACTGAGCGATATCCCGGCTTTACTGAAGCGCCCCGTCTGATTCACGGGAATCTTCAGGCTTTGAAGTTATGCGCTTTTTTACCTGAGCTAACGCCCTGCCTAATTAACGCGCGAGTGCTGTCAACGTCTTAGCGACGTTGAAGGTGAATAATAAAAGGTGGCTCCTCTCACAGAATAGGGGTACCTGCTCTTCACGCGCTGGTGTAGTCTGGAGGTAACTCGCGCTAGTTATACAGATTTCCGGGTGGCAATCGATGGCAGTGATTGGTGGTGGCACCAAGAAAATACTTTATACGCTGAAGACGGCTGCCCAGATAGGTTTGCTCGATTCCGCAAGAGCACTCGGTGCGAAAAACACCTGTAAGGCCTGCGGCCTTGGCATGGGTGGCCAGCGCGGGGGTATGAC
>JAAENL010000496.1 GCA_024224435.1 Halieaceae bacterium | reverse complement strand
GGCTCCAGGGTCTGGATCATCGGACGGCCCGCCAGCCGGGTTTCGCGCTCGAAAAACAGACCTCCATCGATGTGTGCCAGTGCGGCACCCGGGCTGGCATTGACCAGCCTGTTCTGGTCCTCGCGGCTATTCAGCCTGTAGTCGAGCTGGCGGTATTTCACTTCGGTGTTGAGAAATCCGTACTGCCACAGCATGGGATAGCGCAGTCCCAGCTCACCGTAGATACGCTCGCCGGTTACCCGAAAGTCGTCGTCGGTGTCGAAATTTGAGTATTGAGCCAGCAACACGGGACTCAATTCAAAAGGCTGGTTTCTGTTGCGGTAAGAACCCGTTACCTGGGGCAGTTTTTTGTAATCGTTTTGAATATCGTCTGCCAGGGACTGGAAGCTTTGCACTTTTGCGTTAGTGAGCCAGTTGTCTCCGAGATAGTCGATGGACCCTAGTTGCAGCAGGTTGGTTTTGCGCAGATCGTCGATATTGGCGGTCTCCAGATCTTGCATGTAGTCCACATCGCTGGCCTTGCTGTAATTGATTCTGGAGCGCCAGCGCTGCCGGAACAGGCCGCTTTGCCTGACAACCCCAAGCCAGCGATCCGAACTTCCGTCAGGGACTTTCTCTTTGTATTTGTCGTCGTCATGCAGGTAGGCGCCGCCGGCGAACCAGTCGCCGACCAGGGGGTTGGTGTAGCGCAACTGGAGCTGGTGATCCAGCCCTCGCTCCTCGATGTAGCGGGGCGCGTAGGTGGCGTCGTAATTGGGCGCGAGGTTGAGGTAGATGGGTACGCTGACATCCAGTCCGCCGTTGGAGTCGTTGCCCCAGGAGGGCCACAACAGGCCAGTACGTCGTCTGTCGTCTAGCGGAACGCGCAGCCAGGGGGTGTAAAAAACCGGCGTACCAGCGGCTTCAATCCGGGCGTTGCTGGCGGTTGCCAGACCCTCTTCCAGGTCGATGACCATGTCCTTCGAGTAAATCACCCAGTCGTCCTCACCGGGGGGGCAGTAGGTGAAACTGCCATTGTGCACATGGATCAGGCCATCTTCATCCCGCTCGAGGATGTCTGAGGTGCCGCGCATGTGCTCCCGATGTAAAACGAATTCACTATTAAAAACGGTCGCTTCGCCCGTTCGGGACTGAATTTCTGCACTGTCGCCGCGCACTTTTATGCCCGGCTCTCGCAGAATGACATTGCCGCTGAGTATGGCGGACTCTTCCTCACGATCGACCACCAGCTTGTCAGCGCGCATGTCACGAGCACCCTGCGTGGCGTTGGCATTGCCGATGAGGATGACTTCGCTGCCTTTCATCCAGGAGCTGTCTGCATCCGCGTTGATGTCTCTTGAGCGGTCTGTCGCAACGGCATTCTCAGCGAGAGGGTCGATATAGCGGCCGCCGCAGATGATGCACTCTCTATCTATCAGAGACTCGGGCACCGTATCCAGTGGCCACCAGTCCAGCGCTTTGAACGTGGCGGCATACCCGTGCTGTTCGTTCGTGTCGCAGCTCTGCAATTTGACTGCGTCGGTGGCGTTACAGTCCGGTTGCTTGTTATCCTCGGCGCGGGCTAGCAGGGCAATCATCAAGCCCAGTGCCGCCAGGATCAGATGCGAGGCCGCACGGAGAGCACAAGAATGGGGGTTGGCACAGGCTGGTGTCATTAATGAAGAAGTCAGATTACTTACTAGAGGGGAAGTTTAAAGCATCCCCTTTGCCTTGTCCGTCAATTTTTGCGGGGTCGTGCTGAATGGCCGGACGCGATGTGCCGGATACGTTGCTGCCCTGGGGCCTATCGGTGCTGGGCGAAGACGAGGCGTCGGGCGAACTCATGTCTGTGGCTGGAGATGCCAGTAGCAGGCGTTATTTCCGTTTCGTTCATGGAGGCGTCAGCTACGTACTGGCGGAGGCGCCGCCGGCCAGTGAAAACAACGAGGCTTTTGTGCGGGTGCGGGCTTTGCTGGCAGAGGCCGGTGTTCGGGTGCCTGCCTTGCTGGGGGTGGATTATCAGCGAGGTTATCTGTTGCTGGAGGACCTGGGTGATCGCCTGCTGCTGCCGGCGCTGACGCCGGAGGCTGCAGCAAGCTACTATCACCGCGCCTTTGACTTGCTGTTGCACCTCAACGCTGCCGGTCTGGAGGGTAGCGGGTTGGGTGCCTACGACCGCACTCTTTTGGGCGAGGAACTGAGTCGCTTTCCTGAGTGGTTTGCTGAGGGTTTGCTGAATTATAAGCTCGATAAGACTGAGAGCGACCTGATAGATTCGCTTCACCAACAGCTCACTGCCAGCGCGCTTGAGCAGCCCACAGTGTTGGTTCACCGGGATTTCCACAGCCGCAATCTGATGCTGCTGTCCGGGGATGAACTTGCGTTAATTGATTTTCAGGATGCGGTAATTGGACCGGTGACTTACGACCTCGTATCACTGCTGCGAGATTGTTATATCCAGTGGTCACCCGCTCAGGTCGAGGCGTGGGCGCTGGCCTACCGTGAACGTCTGCTGTCCCGTGGACAATTGTCGGGAGTGAGCGAGGAGATCTTCCTGCGCTGGTTCGATTGGATGGGTTTGCAGCGACACCTGAAAGTGCTGGGCACGTTCGCTCGTCTGTATTTGCGAGATGGCAAGGCAGATTACCTGGCGGACCTGCCACTGGTCATGGCTTACGTCCTGCAAATACTGGACCGCTACGCGCCCGAAGTGCCTGTTTTTGCGACATTTGCACGATGGTTCAGGCAGTCCCTGTTGCCCTTGGCTCAGGCTCAGGACTGGGGCCGCTCCTTATGAAGACGATGATTCTCGCTGCGGGCAGGGGGGAGCGCATGCGACCGCTGACGGATAACACGCCCAAGCCACTATTGCGGGTGGCGGGCGTGCCCCTGCTTGAGCACCATATTCGCCGTCTCGCCGCAGCAGGCTGCACGGAGCTGGTGATCAATGTCTCCCACCTTGGTGAGCAGGTGATGGATTACTGTGACGATGGTTCGCGCTGGGGGGTGGACATTCGCTATTCCCCGGAACGGGAAGCACTGGAAACCGCTGGCGGTATTATCGCAGCACTGCCGTTGTTGGGGAACGAGCCCTTTCTTGTAGTCAACGGGGATATCTATACGGACTTTCCCTTCGAGCGCTTGCTGGAAAGCGATCTGGCCTCCTCTGAGCAGGCGCGGCTGGTGATGGTTGATAATCCTCCACAGCACCCTGGGGGTGATTTTCAACTGGATGGGTCCGGCTGGTTGCATCCCGTACCCGCGGGGGGGCGCGGCTGGACTTACGCCGGTCTGGGTATCTACACGCCCGGTTTCTTTGCGGGGGCGACGCCGGGCAGGTTACCCCTGCGCCCCTTACTGGAAAGTGCGATGGGAAAAAATGCGCTGGGTGGCGAGATCTTTCGGGGAGCCTGGCACGATGTGGGCACACCAGAGCGACTGCGGGCGCTGGATGAATGCCTGTCGGGGGAGGACTGACCGTTGTCGAGTATTTATATAAGCGTGTCTCGCGTCGTTTTAGCCGTTAGAATAAGCAACGCCTACTGACCGGAGTGCCCTATGGCCGACTACCAGATCGCACCTTCTATCCTGTCCGCCAATTTCGCCCGTCTTGGCGAGGAAGTCGATGCGGTGCTGGCCGCCGGTGCCGATATTGTGCATTTCGACGTAATGGACAATCACTACGTGCCCAACCTCACTATCGGGCCTATGGTGTGTAAGGCCCTGCGGCAACACGGTGTAAGCGCACCCATCGACGTGCACTTGATGGTCAGCCCTGTGGATCAACTTATTCGTGACTTTGCGGAGGCCGGTGCCACCTACATCACGTTCCACCCGGATGCGTCCACTCACGTAGACCGCTCGCTGCAGTTGATTCGCGATGCGGGCTGCAAGGCGGGCCTCGTGCTGAACCCCCACGAGGGTCTGTATCCCCTGCGCTATGTGATGGACAAGCTGGATATGATCCTGCTGATGTCGGTTAACCCGGGCTTTGGCGGGCAGTCTTTTATCCCTTCGACCTTGTGTAAGCTGAGCGAGACCCGTGAGCTCATTGACGCGTCAGGGCGCAATATCCGTCTTGAAGTAGATGGCGGTGTGTCCCCCGCCAATATTGCGGAAATAGCCGCTGCCGGCGCCGATACGTTTGTCGCTGGCTCTGCCATCTTCAACCAACCCGATTACGCCGCAGTGATTGATGAGATGCGCTCAGCCCTCGCTGGAGTGGCGGTGTAGCCATCCTGCCAGTGGCGGGCAGACACCGGGCGTAAAATGGTGCAATTGCTGTGTTGCCTCCAAGGCAGAGTTCGCTGGCGCTATCATCGTTATGCAAACGATTGCCGCTCTAACCCGATTGCGATCGCGCGACTGTTCTGTACAATAATGGCTCGTTTCTCTTGGAGAGCGCTGTGAAAACAGCTATGCGTCATCGCGTCGGCCTGCTGTCGATGCGCGAGGTCACCCGCTGGCGATGGTAGCCCGGGCTTTTGCACGACCTGAAAACGCAAACCTAATCTCCGAGGACACCCCATGAATCAGCAGGATTTTGCCGCGCTCGCGGCGCAGGATTACAATCGTATCCCGGTTAGCATCGAAGTGTTAGCCGATCTCGAGACCCCGCTCAGTGCTTATCTAAAGCTGGCGAAGGGAGCCTATTCCTTTTTTCTTGAATCAGTGCAGGGGGGTGAGAAATGGGGTCGATACTCGATTATCGGCATGCCCTGCCGCACGGTATTTAAAGCCTTTGGCCAGCGGGTGGAAATCTGGGTTGATGGGGAGCTGAGTCAGGTCGAGGAAGTTGAGGATCCTCTGCTCTTTGCCGAGGAATTTCAGCAGCGTTTTCGATGTGCTCCTCGGGACGAGCTGCCTGTGTTTCACGGCGGCCTGGTGGGTTAT
>JAAENL010000495.1 GCA_024224435.1 Halieaceae bacterium | reverse complement strand
CGACTGCCTATACTTCTGCCGGCGGAGAGAGCGGTTTGTGCACCTTGAACTCGCCGTCAAATTCTATCTCTGCGACAGTGAATCGGCTCCTTCGCGCAACTGGCAGGCCTGGATTGGCCCGGACTGCAGGGATCGCATGGACCTGAAATTGTCACAAATGTTGACACGGCAGATTCACCTTGGCGACACCCTGGCAGGTGAGCAGGCGCTTAATGCGAAGGGCATAGTAAAGCCAATAAAAGAGATCGCGCTGAAGGGCCATCTTTTCAGGCACCCGACCGACGGCGAGGCACCTCCCCCGGACTACAACCCGGATAAGCCAATCAGCAACTGGATTCGACCCAAGGATCTGTTGGCGGGCTTCTATTCAGCAGCGGATAGCCGCTATCGCTATTTGCAACGTTCAGAGTGGCTGAGTCCGGCAAATACGGCTGCAGGCTCTTGGGATTTAAACCAACTTGTGGGCAGTTTGGCCGGCGCGTTTCAACGAAGGCAATACCCGCTGCTGGTCGTGAAGCTGGATGCAGACAATCAGGAGAGCGACCGTTTCTTTGTGGTGCCGCCCTCCTGGCCATGGGAGAGCTAAATACAGCATCCCTAACGCGTGCCGGTAACATCAGTCGCTTCGGTATCACGGAAATGCACCTCAGTCTCTGCCGCAAGGTAGAGAAACGCGGCCCATGCGGCGACATTCTGGTGCAGATCAGCAGACCCGATCTTGTCGAGGGTGTCGTTGGGCGTATGGTGCAAATCGAAGTAGTCCGTTCCATCCTGCAGAAGCGTGATAACGGGCACTCCAGACTCCCGCATGTATCTCAGATCCGGGCCACCGTAGGCCGTATTATTGCCCCGGACGATGCCCAGCGGTGATAGAACTCCGGCAATCTCAGTGGCATAAGGCAGCTGCTTGGCGGGAAACCGAGTATCAAAACGCCAAATATCGCCGGCCCCGAAATCGGATTCAGCCGCCACGATATGCTGTGGCAGCTCCTCCGAATAGCGCTCAGTGTAGTCCCGGGCCCCCACGTAGCCCACCTCCTCCGAGCCGAATAGAACGATACGTATGGTGCGACGGGGCGCCTCGGATAAATGCTCCAGCAGCAGCCGCGCCGCGGCAATGACGATGCCCACTCCCGCCCCATCATCAACCGCGCCTGTGCCAAGGTCCCATGAATCCAGATGCGCCCCGGCCAATACAATTTCTTCGGGCGACTCCCGCCCACGAATCTCCGCAATCACATTTCCCGATTGCGCGGGCGAGCGCAGCTCCGGTGTAACGAGCAGATGAACCACTACTGGCTCACCGTAACTCAACACGCGACTGAGTTGATCCGCATCCGGT
>JAAENL010000494.1 GCA_024224435.1 Halieaceae bacterium | reverse complement strand
GACCACGCAGGACGAGGTAGCCGTGCTCGTTGAAAAATGCCTGTTGCTCGGGGGAAAGCGATTGCGCGGAAGTGGGCGCAGGGGTGCGCGTGTCGACAGACGCGGTCATGGCAGGGAATCGTACGGAGACGGCGAAAGACAAAGAGTGTAGCGCGCCGCCGCACTGCCTGCCGATCCACCCTGACGCCAACCCTGCCCTGGATCAAACGTTATACGCGTCGACCCAGCCGCGCCTTACCAAAAGGCCTGTTGACCGGACAGGCGGAAATACTTCGCGATGACCATCAAACCGAGCAGGCGCTCCTGGTCGCGGTTCAGGAACTGCGCCACCCACTGGTTGGCGTTGCGAATGATCCTCAGCGCATCTCCCGGGAATTTTTGGTAATGCTCCATTTTCTCCTGGAGATCGGAGAAATCATCTTTCAGCAGAACATAATGAACATCGGGAATCAGCCTCCCCTCCATAAACCACGTCTCATACCGGGGCCGCCGCATGAAGCACAGCGAATTGGATGACATGATCCATTTCAGATTGGTGGCAACGTCATTCCCTTCAACGCTGACGATGTACTTGTATTGCAACTGCTCAGCAATCGTCATCGGCGCCTTGTAGAACGCCTTGCCCTGCACGGATTTTCGAATATCACCGATATCAACGTTCGGCAGGTCATGGCAACGCTCAACGAACGCCTGGCGATGCTCCTGATGACACGGCCCTCTGAAAACAGCCACTGATTTTTTATCAGCAAAATCAATGTTGTCACGCGCAAAGGAAAAATGCCGGATTGCATCCAGCTTCAAAAGAATCCCGTTGTGGGAGGAATCTTTGATTGGACGGCTTTTTACGAAAGCGGGAGCAGTCGGCTCGGTGGTTACATCTCCGCAGTCATAGTCGAAGTTGTAGCCCGGACCAAAATAGTCCATCAGATCGACCAGATCATAAAAATACGTGCTACCGATATTCCGATCTTTTCTCTGAATGGTGCTCGTTGAGGACTCCAACAGGAAGTTGGAATATTCAACTGCATTTCCGCTTGGACCGAATGTTTCCGAAATGGAGTTGTAGTAATTCAGGCGATCCAGCACATCCTGACGGCTGCAGTGATGACCTTTTCTCTTCAGAAACGCCTCAGCTCTTCCGTGCTTGGTCGCGCGAGCCAGAAAATGACTCGATGCATTCGAGAAGTAGTACCAGAACTTTTTTGCGGAGACCCGGCTCAGGCGATATTTGAAATGCGGCATGAAGCAAACAAGCGATTGCGGAGATGGATCCCAAGGATGAAGCGCGCCGACGCGCTTCCTCAACAGGTGTGATGGCAGGACGTTGTTTTTCGAGTGGAAGTCGCCAACTCACGCATGACTACACGTGGCACATGAGCCACTTTTCATATCCCACTGACGCGCCGCGCCACTGATCGCGCTCCCCATCGGGCAGCGTTTCAGCCCCAGTCGCCATTCGCATCTGCGGCGGGCGTTACTCTACCGTAAGTCTCTTGCGGCGCCTTCTGTTTCTTGGGGCAATGTCACCCATGCCAGCACCGGGCCCAATCCACGATCCATTAACTGTTGCCATAACGTCACACTTCGACGCACCTTAGCAGGGCCGGCTGCGCGTCCATTTTTCAGCAGGTGGCCGGGCAATCACCTCGAGAGGCGGCTTGAGCCACGCAACCGGGCAGGAGGCCTGGGCCATCTCAGCCGACCGGCCCAGCCTCCTTGTCGTCCGATTACTGCACGTCCAGCGCAGTCACCGTCAGCGCGCCGCCCACCTTCTCGGCGGTAAAGCGGATCTTGCTGCCGACCTGCACCTTGGTGAGCATTGCCGGATCCTGAACGCGGAAGACCATGGTCATCGGCTCCATATCGAGATTGACCAGCGGGCCGTGCTTGATGGTCAGCTTGCCGGCGGCAGTATCGACTTTCTTGACCTCCCCTTCAGACAGCGGTGCGGCT
>JAAENL010000493.1 GCA_024224435.1 Halieaceae bacterium | reverse complement strand
GGCGCTGATTGTAACGCAGCAGCCCCCCAAAACCCCAGACGTGCGGCAGGCCCAGCACTCCCCTGTTTGCGCCCCCGTGAGAGACAATAACCCGCAGACCGTACAATATTTTGACCCGCTGCCAATTCCCGCACGTTGTCACTACCGCGGGAAAGGGCTTTAATCTATCTCTTTTACCGTTGTGGGGGCCGCGAGTTCCCCGAAGAAGGCACAAAAGCCATGTCCGAGCAAAGTAAAACCAATCCCTGCCAAGCGCGCAACGCCCGCGATATTGATCAGTGGGACAGCGAAACCGATGTCGCCGTCGTCGGTTTCGGCGGTGCCGGCGGCTGCGCTGCCATAGAGGCAGCGGACCAGGGAGCCAGAGTAACGATCTTTGAGCTGGCCAGCGAGGGCGGCGGATCAACCGCCATGTCATCAGCGGAAATCTACATGGGCGGTAACGGCGGTACTCGTGTGCAACGTGCTTGCGGCTTTGAGGACAGCACCGAGGATATGTTCACCTATATGATGATGTCGGCCGGCCCCCAGGCGGATGAAGCCAAAATACGCAACTACTGCGAGCACAGCGTGGAGCATTTTAACTGGCTCGTAGACCACCTCGGCGTTCCGTTCAAGGACAGCTTTCACAAGGAGCGGGGCATCATGTGCCTGACGGACGACGGACTTCTGTATACCGGTAGTGAGAAAGCCTACCCATTCTCGGAGCATGCCAAGCCCGCACCGCGCGGGCACAATCTGTATGTCGAGGGTGACAACGGTGGGCCTATGTTCATGAAAATCGTTGCCGAGAACGTCGAGAAACGAGAGCAGATCACAGTCCACTATGAAACTCGAGTGCTGTGCCTCGTTGTCGATGATAACAATGCGGTGGTTGGACTGGTGATTCGTCAGGACCAGAAAGAATACACCGTGCGGGTGCATAAGGGCGTCATCCTCTGTGCCGGTGGCTTCGTTATGAACGAAGATATGCTGGCTAAGTACGCGCCTAAACTACTCAGTGGCAACAACGCCATCGGCAACCCCGGAGATACAGGCACCGGCATTATGATGGGTATGTCAGTAGGCGCTGCCGCTATCAATATGCACGAAGGCTTTATCAGTATTCCCTACTACCCACCCGCCACAATCACAAGCGGCATTCTCGTCAATGATAAGGGCCAGCGGTTTATCAACGAGGATGTCTACCACTCACGACTGGGGCAGGCTGTGCTGAACGAGCCCGGCGACCGCTTCTATTTTATTCTCACCGTAGAACAGTACGGTGATTATGAGAAAATGAACTACATGGGAGCGAGCATTGCCGGCACTGGCGAGACCCCGGAGGAACTGGAGGAAGAACTGGGGCTGCGCAAAGGCACTTTGCAAAACTCGATTGCTATCTACAACGAAGATGTTGCCAACGGCGATGATACCCAATTCCACAAGGCCGCAGAGTGGCTGCAGCCCCTTGCGCCACCGCTGGTTGCACTGGACGTTACTCCTGGAAGAGGCGTATTTGTGCCCATGTTCACCCTTGGTGGCCTCGACACACTGCCCACTGGCGAAGTCGTAAATCCGCAACGCG
>JAAENL010000492.1 GCA_024224435.1 Halieaceae bacterium | reverse complement strand
TGTACAAGAATAATGTCGACGGCGATCATCATATGGAAGCGGGTATGCCCGAGGCCTTCAACGTGCTGGTCAAAGAGATCCGTTCGTTGGGTATCAACATTGAACTGGAGCAGGATTCATGAAAGATCTTCTGAAGATTCTGAAGCAGCAGGGTCAGAACGAGGAGTTTGACGCTATTCGTATTGGCCTGGCGTCGCCCGATATGATCCGTTCCTGGTCGTTTGGTGAAGTCAAGAAGCCGGAGACCATCAATTACCGTACCTTCAAGCCCGAGCGTGAGGGTTTGTTCTGCGCCAAGATATTCGGCCCGACCAGCGATTACGAGTGCCTGTGCGGCAAGTACAAGCGCCTTAAGCATCGCGGTGTGGTATGTGAAAAATGTGGCGTTGAGGTCACCTTGTCGCGCGTGCGCCGTGAACGCATGGGGCATATTGACCTGGCAAGTCCGGTCGCTCACATCTGGTACCTGAAGTCGTTGCCATCACGCATCGGTCTGTTGCTCGATATGACCCTGCGTGATATCGAACGGGTACTTTATTTTGAGTCCTACGTAGTCATCGATCCGGGTATGACTCCGCTGGAACGTTTTCAGTTGTTGACGGACGAGCAGTACCTGGAAGCCATTGAAGAGAACGGTGACGAGTTTGATGCCCGCATGGGTGCGGAGGCCGTGTACGAATTATTGCGCACGCTGAAGATCCCCAAGGAAATTGAACGTTTGCGTGAAGAAATTCAGGCGACCAATTCCGAAACCAAGATCAAAAAGATCGCCAAGCGTCTGAAGTTGCTGGAATCCCTGAATGATTCGGGTAACCGTCCCGAGTGGATGATCCTGACAATACTGCCGGTATTGCCGCCCGAGTTGCGCCCGCTGGTACCGCTGGATGGTGGACGTTTTGCCACGTCAGATCTGAATGACCTGTATCGTCGGGTTATCAATCGTAATAATCGCCTCAAGCGCCTGCTCGACCTGAGTGCGCCGGACATTATCGTGCGTAACGAAAAGCGCATGCTGCAGGAGTCGGTGGACGCATTGCTGGATAATGGTCGTCGCGGCCGTGCCATTACCGGTACCAACAAGCGTCCGCTCAAGTCCCTGGCCGATATGATCAAGGGCAAGCAGGGCCGTTTCCGTCAAAACCTGTTGGGTAAGCGTGTCGACTATTCCGGTCGTTCGGTTATCGTTGTTGGCCCTACCCTGAAACTGCACCAGTGCGGCCTGCCGAAAAAAATGGCGTTGGAGTTGTTCAAGCCGTTTATTTTCTCCAAGTTGCAGTTCCGTGGCCTGGCCACCACCATCAAGGCAGCCAAGAAGCTGGTTGAGCGTGGCGCTCCGGAAGTCTGGGATATTCTCGAAGAGGTCATTCGCGAGCATCCGGTGATGTTGAACCGCGCACCGACCCTGCATCGCCTGGGTATACAGGCATTTGAGCCGGTACTGGTTGAAGGCAAGGCGATAAACCTCCATCCGCTGGTTTGTACAGCATTCAACGCCGACTTTGACGGCGACCAGATGGCTGTTCATGTGCCGTTGTCCATTGAAGCGCAGCTGGAAGCGCGCACCTTGATGATGGCGTCCAATAACGTGCTGTCCCCGGCCAATGGTGAACCGGTTATCGTACCGACCCAGGACGTGGTGCTGGGTCTTTATTACATGACCCGCGATCGTGTTAATGCACCGGGTGAAGGGATGGCCTTCGGTAGCGTTGATGAGGCGCGTCGCGCCTATGAAACGGGTGCTGCTGTACTGCATGCCCGCGTCAAGATTCGCATCAATGAAACGGTGATCGATGAAGACGGCGACCAGGAAGAGCGCACAGAGGTTAAGGACACCACCATCGGGCGTGCGATCCTGTGGGATATCGTGCCTGAAGGGCTGCCGTTTGATCTGGTTAACCAGGCGATGAAGAAAAAGGCGATATCGAAACTGGTCAACGCCAGTTATCGAAAGCTTGGTCTGAAGGACACGGTGGTCTTTGCTGACCAGTTGATGTATCTCGGTTTTGCCCAGGCGGCCAAATCGGGTGCCTCCATCGGTATTGACGATATGGTCATACCGGATGAAAAAGTCAGCATCCTTGCGGATGCCGAGGCCGAGGTTAAAGAGATTCAGGATCAGTATGCCTCAGGCCTGGTAACCAACGGCGAGCGCTACAATAAAGTGGTTGATATCTGGTCGCATACCAACGACCAGGTGGCCCGGGCGATGATGGACAAGCTGGGTAAGGAAATCGTCGTCAACAGGGATGGTGAAGACGAGAAGCAGGATTCCTTTAACTCCATCTTTATGATGGCTGATTCCGGTGCCCGTGGTTCGGCCGCCCAGATTCGTCAGCTGGCCGGTATGCGAGGCCTGATGGCGAAGCCGGACGGTTCCATTATTGAAACACCGATCACCGCAAATTTCCGCGAGGGTCTGGACGTATTGCAGTACTTCATTTCCACTCACGGCGCCCGTAAAGGCCTTGCTGATACGGCCCTTAAAACCGCCAACTCGGGTTATCTTACGCGGCGACTGGTCGATGTGGCGCAGGATATGGTTGTCACCGAGCATGACTGTGGCACTGAACACGGCGTGCTCATGGTACCCATCATCGAGGGTGGTGACGTGGTTGAGCCGCTGCGCGAGCGAATTCTTGGTCGCGTTGTTGCCAGTCATGTGTATCGCCCGGGTACTGATGAGGTGGTCTGTGAAGCCGGTACCCTGTTGGATGAGAAAGGGGTGGACCTGCTGGAACAGGTTGGTATCGACCAGGTATTTGTGCGTTCGCCAATTACCTGTGAGACACGTCATGGTATCTGCAGGGCCTGCTATGGCCGTGACCTGGCACGCGGGGACCGGATCAATATCGGTGAGGCGGTTGGTGTTATCGCAGCCCAGTCTATCGGTGAGCCGGGTACCCAGCTGACCATGCGTACTTTCCACATTGGTGGAGCTGCCTCGCGTTCTGCGGCAGTCAATAGTATCGAAGTTAAAAATTCGGGTACGGTTCGTCTGCACAATATCAAATCCGTCGAACACGCCAATGGCAATCTGGTGGTGGTGTCCCGCTCCGGTGAGGTTGTCGTGGTTGACGAGGTCGGGCGTGAGCGAGAGCGCTACAAGCTGCCATATGGTGCAGTTGTGCAGGTGCATGAAGGTGATGCGGTTCAGGGCGGTCAAATGGTCGCTAACTGGGATCCGCATACCCACCCGGTTGTTACCGAGATGGCCGGTCAGTTGCGCTTTGTGGATTTCGTTGAAGGCGTGACGGTGCAAAAACAGACGGATGATGTAACCGGACTGTCTTCCATTGTCGTTATTGATCCGAAGCAGCGTCCATCGAGCGGCAAGGATCTGCGTCCGATGGTGAAGTTGATCGATGACAAGGGCAACGATATCAATATTGCCGGTACGACCTTACCCGCGCATTACTTCCTGCCGGGCGGCGCCATTGTTGGTGTGGCCGATGGCAAAGAGGTTGGTGTCGGTGACGTACTGGCGCGTATTCCGCAGGAATCGTCGAAAACGCGTGATATCACCGGTGGTCTGCCGCGCGTTGCCGACCTGTTTGAGGCGCGTAAGCCCAAAGAGCCGGGTATTCTGGCTGAAGCTACGGGTACGGTCAGTTTTGGTAAGGATACAAAAGGCAAGCAGCGCCTGGTTATCACCCAGAAGGACGGTGAGCCGGTTGAATCGCTGATACCCAAATGGCGCCATGTCAACGTGTTCGAAGGTGAGCACGTGGAACGTGGGGAGATGATCGCTGATGGTGAGCCGAATCTGCACGATATTCTGCGCCTGAAAGGGGTTTCTGATCTGGCGGAATATCTGGTTAAGGAAATACAGGATGTGTACCGCCTGCAGGGTGTGGGTATCAACGACAAGCACATCGAGACCATTATTCGCCAGATGTTGCGTAAGGTGGAAATTGTTGATGCCGGAGAAACCCGCTTGCTACGGGGCGAGCAGGTAGAGCGTGCGCGCGTATTGGAAGCCAATGAGCAGGCAGCGGCGGAGGACAAGCTTCCTGCCAGATGGGTGCCGATGCTGCTGGGTATCACCAAGGCGTCGCTGGCTACAGAATCGTTCATTTCTGCAGCCTCGTTCCAGGAGACCACCCGCGTATTAACGGAGGCCTCCGTTCGTGGCCTGAGTGATCCGCTGAATGGCCTGAAGGAAAACGTTATCGTGGGCCGCCTGATACCTGCTGGTACAGGTCTGGCGCATCACAAAGAGCGTCGTCGTGCCCGTAAGGAGGCTCTGACCGTGGCCGAAGGCCCGGTTGAAATGGCGGCCGAAGAGGTGGAAGAGGCCATTAAACAGGCCCTGAATACCTCGGAAGGCGAATAATAGCGAAATATTCTGCCATTCCGCTGTTGACAGCGGGATGGCAGACGCCTAGAATTCGCGTCCTCGCAAATGGGCTGGGTTACAAACCAGCCTGTTTTTTTCTGCGACAAACAAGTCGCCTCGCGAACATTATTGAGGTTCGAGTAATCGAATTTCCATGTTTGGTGCCGATGGTTAGGTGTCGGGCCTGGGTGTATTGCTCGAATTTTTGACGTTCAGCAAAGGCTGGACGCCCCGGAGACGGAAGTTAAATGGCTACGATCAATCAGTTAGTACGCAAGCCTCGCAAGCGCAAGGCGGATAAGAGCAACGTGCCGGCCCTTGAGGCCTGCCCGCAGAAGCGTGGTGTATGTACTCGTGTATACACCACCACCCCCAAGAAGCCTAACTCCGCGTTGCGTAAGGTTGCCCGTGTGCGCCTGACCAACGGTTATGAGGTTAGTAGTTATATTGGCGGCGAAGGCCATAATCTGCAGGAACACTCGGTTGTGCTGATTCGCGGCGGTCGTGTAAAGGACCTGCCAGGTGTGCGTTACCACGTTGTGCGTGGCAGCCTTGATACCTCCGGTGTCGAGAGTCGCCGCCAGGGTCGCTCCAAGTACGGCGCCAAGCGTCCAAAGAGCTAAGTCCCTGATAACCTATTTGAGTATCTCCGGCGCTTGCTGCCGATAGAAGAGAGAAGAGCGAAATGCCAAGAAGAAGAGTTGTTGCCAAGCGGGAAGTGCTGCCGGATCCGAAGTTCGGGAGTCAGACGCTGGCCAAGTTCATTAACATGGTTATGGTTGATGGAAAAAAGTCCGTTGCCGAGAGCATTCTTTATGGTGCGCTTGATCAGGCGGTAAGCAAGCGCGGTGTTGATCCCATGGAGTTGCTGGATCAGGCGCTGGAAAATGTACGTCCCTCGGTAGAGGTCAAGTCGCGCCGTGTTGGTGGTGCTACCTATCAGGTGCCCGTGGAAGTGCGGCCTCTTCGTCGCAACGCCCTGGCAATGCGCTGGCTTATCGATGCTGCGCGCAAGCGCAGTGAGAAGTCTATGGCAGCACGCCTGGCTGGCGAATTGATGGACGCTTCCGAGCACAAAGGTTCGGCTGTAAAGAAAAAGGAAGATACGCACCGGATGGCCGACGCCAACAAGGCGTTTTCTCACTATCGTTGGTAAATTTGTACAGCGGGGCTGTATTGCCCTGTTGGTTTGGTGGGTGTCGGGATTCAGGTTGAATCCATAAGCGACTCCACTTTTTGAAGCTCTTTAACAATACGGGATCGGATAAGACAGTGGCACGCACCACTCCAATCGAGCGTTATCGTAATATTGGCATCATGGCTCACATTGATGCGGGTAAGACGACAACAACCGAACGTGTTCTTTACTACACCGGTGTTTCACACAAGATCGGTGAAGTGCACGATGGTGCGGCAACCATGGACTGGATGGAGCAGGAGCAGGAGCGGGGTATTACCATTACTTCAGCTGCTACAACCTGTTTTTGGTCGGGCATGGCGAAGCAGTTCGAGCAGCATCGTATCAACATTATCGATACGCCAGGACACGTGGACTTCACGATAGAGGTTGAGCGTTCCCTGCGGGTGCTGGATGGAGCAGTCTTTGTGTTATGTGCTGTCGGTGGTGTAGAGCCGCAATCCGAAACCGTTTGGCGTCAAGCCAATAAGTATCACGTGCCCCGTATGGCGTTCGTCAACAAGATGGATCGTATGGGTGCCGACTTCTTTCGTGTCGTCGATCAGCTGGGTGAACGGCTGGGTGCGACTGCGGTACCGGTTCAGGTGCCGATTGGTGCGGAAGAGGATTTCTCAGGTGTCGTTGACCTCGTCAAGATGAAGGCGATCGTCTGGGAAGAAGAGAATATGGGTATTAATTTCGAATACCGGGAGATCCCTGCTGAATTGCGGGCTACCTGTGACGAATGGCGTGAGCACATGGTCGAGGCTGCGGCTGAGGCAAATGATGAGCTCATGGGTAAGTACCTGGAAGAGGGTGATCTCGGCGAAAAAGAGATCATTGAAGGTCTGCGCATCCGTACGCTGAGCCTGGATATTACGCCGATAAGCGTGGGTTCAGCGTTCAAGAACAAGGGTGTGCAGGCGATGCTGGACAAGGTGGTGGAGCTTATGCCTGCCCCCACCGAAGTGCCTGCGATTACCGGGATCCTGGATGATAAGGATGAGACGACAGTGTCTCGTGCTGCATCGGATAAGGAACCTTTCGCAGCTCTGGCCTTCAAGATCGCTACCGACCCGTTCGTCGGTACGCTCACTTTCTTCCGCTGTTACTCTGGTGTGCTGAAAACCGGCGACTCGGTGTTTAATCCGGTCAAAGGTAAAAAAGAGCGCATCGGGCGTATTTTGCAGATGCACGCGAACTCCCGTGAGGAGATCAAGGAGGTTCGTGCCGGTGATATTGCTGCAGCGGTTGGTCTTAAAGATGTAACCACTGGCGACACCTTGTGTAGTGCAAAAGACGTGATCACCCTGGAGCGTATGGAGTTCCCGGAGCCGGTTATATCGGTTGCGGTTGAGCCCAGAACCAAGGCAGACCAGGAAAAGATGGGTGTCGCGCTGTCCAAGTTGGCGCAAGAGGACCCTTCTTTCCGGGTACGTACGGATGAAGAGACCGGCCAGACTATTATCTCTGGCATGGGTGAGTTGCATCTCGACATAATCGTGGATCGCATGAAACGCGAATTCAGTGTCGAGGCGAATGTTGGCGCTCCCCAGGTGGCCTACCGCGAAACCATCCGTAAGGGGGTTGAGTCTGAAGGCAAGTTTATACGTCAGTCCGGCGGGCGTGGTCAGTTTGGTCATGTCTGGTTGAAGATTGAACCGCTGCAAGGTTCGGAAGACAGGTTTGAGTTTGTTAACGATATCGTTGGCGGCGTGGTACCGCGGGAATATATCCCGGCCGTAGAAAAAGGCGTCAGCGAAGCGATGGAGAACGGAGTGTTGGCCGGCTATCCCATGGTGGATGTGAAGGTCACGCTTTACGATGGTTCGTACCATGATGTTGACTCTAACGAGCAAGCGTTTAAAATCGCCGGCTCGATGGGATTCAGGTCCGGTTGCCTTGAGGCTAAGCCAGTGTTGCTGGAACCGGTAATGAAAGTGGAAGTATCCACGCCCGAGCAAAATATGGGCGATGTGATAGGCGATCTGAATTCACGTCGCGGCGTCGTAAACGGTATGGAAGATAGCGCGGCCGGAAAGATTATTCGTGCCGAGGTTCCGCTGGCCGAGATGTTCGGTTATGCGACGGATTTACGAGGCGCGACACAGGGTCGAGCAAATTACAGTATGGAATTCTCAAATTACAATGAGGTTCCAGCGGCGATCGCGCAAGCGATCATTAAGAATTACTAGCCTGGTTTGAATTAAATCTGGTTTGAATTAAATCGGTTGAAGGGGTTTAGACAGTGTCTAAGGAAAAATTTGAACGTACAAAACCGCATGTGAATGTTGG
>JAAENL010000491.1 GCA_024224435.1 Halieaceae bacterium | reverse complement strand
CGATCTGGATCCTTTGTATGTTCCAGCCGTCACCCACAACCACCGTTTTTATTCCTTACCAACAGGGCCCGGAAAACGTGTTGGGTGCCGTGGTCAATGCGGATTACTTCGGCGCGGTCCCACCGGAGCGACTCATGGTTAGAGACGGTGTGATCTACTTCAAGACCGACGGGCGTGAGCGGGGCAAGATCGGCGTGACACCGGTGGTGCAGGACAGCGGCGGGCGCTTCAGCCTGCATGTCATCAGTGCGGTCTCCCCGCGCGAGGATATGCACTTCAGCTTCATCAAGTTGAATAGCGAATACTCTTGCGAGCCTCTTGCAAAACTCTCGCTGGTAGGCGGTCAAATTTCCAATTCGCACCCCGTGGATGCGAATGAGTATTGTTCGTGCATTTTGCCTAAGCTGGTTGCATTGTTTTTCTCAAATCACGGGGGAAATCGCAAATTCAGCGCAAGGGGCTCCACAACACGAGCAGTATGGCGTGTCTTCCAGAATGAGTCTGGCAGTTGAGAACCATCATTCAATAAACTTCATCAGCTGATCCACCGTCAGTACCACGATACCAAACATCAAATGCGCCATGACCTTGGCGTGTCCTCGTACGCGCACCATGCGCGCGCCGAATTCGTCCTTAATCCGCCCGTTGACGCGTTCAACCGTGCTGCGTTCGTTGTACCGTCGGTCCTCGGCAAGTGTGTAGTTTGCTGCCTTGCGCCGTTTTGCTTCCGCCTCCAGTTCTTCCTTCTTGGTTTTGCTGCGCGGGTTCGGGTCAATGATCGGCACATGCCCCAGAGAGAGACTGTGCGTCTTGATCTGCGGGGCATCATAGGCGGAGTCCATCATGTCGTAGAGGCTGGTGATGCGCCCATGGGTGATTTCGGCTAAGGGAATGGCCACCTGACTGTCATGCAAGGAGGCGGAGGTGAGTATGCAGCTTACGGGAATGCCACCATCGGCTGCATCGATATGGAGTTTGTACCCTGTCCAACTCGTCTTATAGCCCTTGCTATTTTTCTTGGTGCCGACATTACATGCCGTGGGCAATTCGGCAATCATTTCGGAAAGGGGCTGGCCTGCGCCCTGGCGCTCCAAGCGGGTAGGCTCTTTGGGGCGCTCTTCTCCCTTTTTCGGACGTCCGCGCTTTTTCGGTTTCGTTTCCTCAGGAGCCGTTTTCTTTTCCGGTTTTTCCCGGGCATTGATCGCCGTGGAATCGCGGGAGATGTGACCCACTACCTGCTCCCCAAGGTGTTGCTCAATCAGTGCCTGATGGACCCGTTCAGGTAAGCGGCTCTCAGCAAACTCGGCAAACGCACGAGAGAAGGTCGATTCGCTCGGCACATCTTCCTTGCGCTCCCAACCGCAAAGTCGCCGCACCGTCGGATCGGTTTCCAGTCGATCCAGCAGGATGCGTGTGGTCGCCATGTCGTAGACCATCTTGGTGACAAAGGCCCGTGCTATGGCAATACGGTCTTCAGGAGGACGTCCGGGAAATCGCCCGGCGTAGGGGAGGTGCTCCTCCAGTTTGGCACATTCCAATACGCTCACCAGCAACTTCTGCTTTGCCGTCAACTCGCCGAGCTCTTCCCAAATCATGGGAAACAGAAAGCTTTGTATGTGCCGCCATGTGTGGGACAATTTATCCAGTGCCTGGCTCATGGGATCTTGGCCTATGTCCATGATTCTGTTGGTTTAGGTCGCAACCATATTTTACCAACAATGAGCTAGGCACACTCTCAATTTTCAGCCTCGAATGGCTAAGAAATTCGCTCGTCTTGGGCGTTTTGCAAGAGGCTCAGGAGTTTTATGAATCAATAAAAAGGGTGGAGATCTCCTTCAAAGACGAAAACATGCGGGAGATTCTGTCATTCTCGGTAGGCAAATAGAGTCTGTCGGTCTCATTGTAATCTATTGAAAATATCTGAATCCGCAACTTGAATGGCGTG
>JAAENL010000490.1 GCA_024224435.1 Halieaceae bacterium | reverse complement strand
CGGCGGCCGCGGCAGCGGCCTCCGCATCGGTCATCTCCCGCGAGAAAGCTGGGATTACCCCGTCGGGCCCATACGCTTCGTGCGCGCCACGTAGGCGACGTTCGCCTGCGATGAGTTCGAGGTACCCATCCTTCGGACGGACCAAGATGGGCTGCAGAATGCCCTGAGACTTGATGGACTGAACCAACTCAGCCATCGCCTGCGGCTCAAAGAACTGACGTGGGTTATAGACCACGCGAACATCGCCGATGCGGGCAAAGATGAAGTTCGCGCCCCCCGGAGCCAGTTCCCAGTTAACTGCTTGTGCCCTGTCTTCCGGCATAACAGCGCCTGCGTCTGGCAAGGGTGCAGTGGGGACCAGAGAGGTCTCGGTTGAGAGTTGCATGGATTCTCCTGAAGTACAGAGGCAGAATCCATGCCCCGCGTGGGATCATGAATCCCACCAGGGTTGAAAGTGTCGACTTGTCGTCGTTTGGCTAGTTGCGCCCAGCTGCGCATTCTGACGGGACCATTGCTGCTTCCCGCCAAGAAATTAGACCGATTTTAGGGCAAAAAACTCGTTTACGGCAACAGATGGCCGAAAAGGCTAGCGGTGTCGCACAACGCCAGCACCGCTACTCCTGCGATGGCCAGATATGGCCCGAAAGGGGTCTCCCTGCGACCAGCGCCCCGAGCCATCAAGCTCACTCCCGCCACTAGAGCGAAAAGCAGCAAGGCCGTCGTCAAGACGGCCAACAGCGCCGGCGCACCGCTCCAGGCACCGATGGCGGCAAACATCTTGAAGTCGCCTTTGTACATACCGGACTGTCCAGCGGTAAGCTGGAAAAGTAAGTTCAGCCCCCAAAGTGCACTGTAGCCAGTGACAGCACCAATCACGGCTGACTGCAACGGGACGAATGTGCCCGCACAATTGGCCAGCAGCCCACCCCACAGCAGCGGTAACACTATGACGTCTGGAATGATTTGATGCTCTGCATCGACTAGCGCGCAGGTCGCGAGCATGGCTGCATACAGGACAAAAAGTCCGATAGTCGCCGGCGAATCCCATCGCCATGCTGCTAGCAGGCCTGCACCTGCGAGGAGAGTGCAGCAGACTACAAAGGTGGACCAAGAAGCCCACGTACTCGGAGGTTTCATGCGGGAGAGCGCCGCCAGAAATACACCCAGCCCCTCCCCAACGCCGTCTTCGTCGACACTCCATTGCGCTTCGAGGAATCGTGGAATCCATCCCGCCAATGCAATGCTGCAGCCGCCGGCCACCAGGCCCAAAATAGTGGCCCCCAAAACGACTGGAACTTCCATCCGGATCCTCGCCTACTAGCTCAATGCTCCGCGAGCAAGAACCCTTCTGGCATGCTCGCAAAAAAGTCTGAAACTTCCGCTTCTTCAGCTTCGATATGGCACCGGTACATACCAGCATCGTGCTGTAGAGTGATTTGGCCACGTCTGCAGCGCATTCGGTTGGCCATCTCGCCTTGCCGGATGCGCAGCGCGTAACTTTCGCGCCCGCCCTTTTCGATCACACGGAGCGCCAGTTCGCCTTCGACCGATTCGGCCATGAGAATCTTGTCGTCGGCCAGCAGAAGATGACCGGGCATGGTGGGTCGGATTGGCGTCGAACCGACCTTGAATCGCTTCTGGATCTGCATCTAGCTCCCTTGGTTTTGGAACAGCTTACGCCGCCGACGCCAAGATACCAGCCCTACTGGTGCCCCCAAACAAAGCGTGCCCGAAGGCCAGCCCACCAACGGCCAATTCGCCGCGAAAGGTCATTGGCGGCGATGATTGCCACCGTCGCAACAGTCAACAACCCGGTAACCAGTATCAGGCCACTTGTTACGGCATTCGGCGCGAGCTCCAACGCAGCAAAGGCGAACGCAAGTGTCG
>JAAENL010000489.1 GCA_024224435.1 Halieaceae bacterium | reverse complement strand
TTTACTGACGCGGTTCTTTGCCGGGGAGCAACGCCACTACGATCTTGAGTATTCGGTTGCCGCAGACGCTGCCCTGCCACAACTGCGATGGACTCTCATAGCAGAGTGAGGATCTACACCGATACAGTGCTAGTGCGAGACAAGATCCGTGCCGACACCCCAACCATACTTTTAGTCGTAGGCGCCGATCCTCTCGAGCAGTTGTTGGAGTTCTTTAGAGAAAAGTGCTTATCGCTGTCAGCGGAGCGCACCTACGCGCAGGCTACAGGCCGGTTTATCGAATGGCTGTCGGTGCGCGCCATCGAATTCAGCGACGCTACAAAGCGCAGCCTGCTGTTCAACGCATTCGCGCACGACCTGAGATTCGGAACATACAGGGCGGGAGAGGACCTCTATGGCCTTTATTGGCGGCCCACCAGTCACCAGAATATGGGGCGGCTGACTCGTGCCCTACTCCACTTTAGCGACTGGCTTAACAGCCGCCTCGGCACCACCCTGCTGAATCCGATTCACCATCAAGCTTCGCCAGCAGAGCAGCTGATCTTCTGGAGAAGATGGAATAAGCAAAGGCTGGGCTCACTCTTGGCTCACACCAAAGGGCGGTCGGGTGCCGAGGCAGACGTCCATACCAGCCGGAAACTGCGGCTTCCGAGAGACCGGAATTCGGTGCTCCAGGAAGTTAAGGCCTTTCCCGCAGAGCACCTCGAACATTTACTTTGGCGCGGCTTTGCCAATCCTGGTAATGAACAGGATCCTCGCCTCTGGATGAAATACAAGTTACGCGACATTCTCATAACCCTACTCTGCGCGTACGGCGGCTGTCGGGCTTCTGAGCCACTTCACCTATG
>JAAENL010000488.1 GCA_024224435.1 Halieaceae bacterium | reverse complement strand
CATGCACTTCGCCCTCAATCACCAGCGGTGCTGAATTTAGATTAAATACGCGTTTGCCCAATTTTTTGATATTATCGACCGAATGCGTACCACGCTGCATTTCATTAAGCAAAAAACGCAGTACCGCAAAACTCGCAAAAACAATAACGCTTGACAAATCAGCATGTTATGGCAATTCCTGTTCTTCGTATGAGATCCGAGACCGTATGTTGTTATCAATTTGAACACTGAGGAAACGCCATGAGAAGAGCCAAAGACTTATCACCACAAACATCAACCACCTATCTGTGTGAGCTCGACCAGTGCCCTTTCTGTCACAGCGTGTTAGCAAAATGTGCCTATCATAGTGAGATCAAGACGGTGCAAGAATTGAGCGGTGTGAGGAAGATTGCCTATCAGCCCAAACGGTGTGTGAACCCGAATTGTGCGGACGTTCATCGTGCGTTTCGCTCGTCCGAATGGCTCCACATCGCGCCTCTTGGCGGGACGTACGGGTATGATGTTATTGCGCTGATTGGATGGCAGCGGCAAGAAGGCTTCCAAACCTTTGACGCGTGTCATCAGGCGGTGAGCCAACGCGTCACGATCAGCGAATCTCAGGTTCGGTATATGTATACGCAGCAATATCTCCCGTTACTTGCCTGTCATGAACGGCATCACCTCCAGCAGTTGCAGGACGTCTCCAAAACGCGAGGGTTAGTGCTGAGTTTAGATGGATTAGCGCCGGAGGGGGGTGAAGCGCAATTATGGGTCATTCGCGAACTTCGAACGGGACTGACGCTTCGGAGTGGGTGGATGAGTCAACAAGACCAGACGGCCTTTGAACAGTTTCTTCACCCGATTGTGGACGCGGGGTACCAGGTCAGTGTCGTGCTGAGTGACAAACAACGTGGATTACTTCCGGCCATTCACACCGTGTTTCCTCAGGCCAGGCATGCCCTCTGTCAGTCTCACTATCTCAAAAATCTGGCTGAGCCGGTGAACACGGCGGACGAAGCCATGAAAGTGCAGTTGCGCAAGACCATTCGCGGAGCCATTGGTCCGATGCTTCGGTCCGAACACGTGGACGCCCCTGGCGTGTTAACGGTGACAGGCGTTTTGCCCTCAGGGGCAGAGCCATCATCACCTGCTGCCCCTCATGCGTCGCCGTTCCCTGGGTCCTCGTCAACGTCTCAGAAGCCGGGAGTCGATCAAGAGGACGGGCCTCTCGAGACGGGGACGACGTCCGTGGGTCAGCAACGTCATGAGATTGTCATGGCCATACAGCAACGTCTCCGATACCTTTTGACCCTCAAGGGACGTCCACCGTTCAGACTGGCCGGGATTGAGATGTATGAACGCCTGACAGAGGTCGCTGCTTGCTTGACATCGATGCTCGAGGTGCAGGCTGACCCTCGGCTGGTCCACATGCATCAGGGACTTGCGGACGCCTTATCAACCGTGGACGACACGTATCACGATCTCCGGCAGGCCGCGGATTGGCTGGCGGCGATTTCTGCCGTGCTTGACCCGGAGGGCGCTCCGGAGCGACCCGGAGACGTCGTCCGTGAACAGCTCTTTGCATCCCTGGACACGATCCAGGAACAGGGGGCCGAGCACCCGGTGCTGTCTGACATTGCCGCCCACCTCAAAAAGACGACACGGAATTATGCACCGGGATTGTTCCATACCTATGATATCGAAGATGTTCCCCGCACGAATAATGCCCGAGAAAGTGAATTCCGAGGACTCATTCGGCAACTCGTCAAAACGACAGGACAACGCGGGGCCACTCGCCGTCTCATTCTGCGTTCAGGCGCCTGGGAGGCGATTCCGCATCCCAGCACCATGGAACAGACGAGAGAGGCCTTGGCAGACGTTGCCCCAGAAGAGCTGCACCAGGAACGAAACCGGGTTCGCCAACATCGAAAACGTTTCAGAACCCATACACGGTCCAGGAAACAGTCTCAAAAACAATTGAATGACCTCCAGAAACACTGGGCGAAATTAGCTCAGAGAGACGGATACGCGTGAAATGTGCGGACTAACCATATCAGGAAGATGACCATATCAAACGCATGTATAGTGATCCTAAGTCAAGTACCTCCGGCAGAGCCGGAGGCTTGAATATGTGAACCGCTCAAAGCGGTTGAAAACCAGGAGCCACCTATCGGTGGCGGTTAT
>JAAENL010000487.1 GCA_024224435.1 Halieaceae bacterium | reverse complement strand
TGTCATGAGCTTTGCGACACTGAGACATCATTGAGGAGTGCACAGGGCATGGCCAAAAAGAATCCGGATAAGGTTGTGGACTGGCTGGTAGCCGGCGCTGGAGCTGCGGGTATGACCGGCGCGATTGCTGCTCATCAACTGGGCGGCTCCGTTCTGGTCGTGGAGAAAGAATCCCTCTACGGGGGAACCACTGCCAAGTCGGGCGGTGTCGCCTGGATACCTGCTAATCATCGTCAGGCCGACGTTCAAGTGCAGGACAGTGCCGAAGAGGGCTACGCCTACCTGGAGTCGTTGATCGGCGACAGTGTCAGCCCCTCGCGTCTTCGCGCCTATGCGGAGAGGGCGAGCGAAATGCTGCAATTCATGATGCAGCACAGTCATGTGGATTACTCCGCCTTACCCCACTACATGGACTACTACGAAACCAAGCCCGGTTATAAATCAGGTGGACGCTCCATGGACAATGCCCCGTTCCAGCTGCGTCGTCTTGGAGCGGACGCCGACACGATCAGATTGGGGCACTACGATGGCTTGCTGCTGCCCTTTAATGTCACCGTCGAGGAGGGACAGCGTCTGCAGCTCATGGATGCGGGCGCGTATTTACTGGGCCTGCGCTTATTGCTGCGCTATATCACCGACATCCCGGGCCGCCTAAGGCGCCAGCGGGACAACCGTCTCACTCTCGGTCCGGCACTGGTCGCCAGCCTGAGGCTCTCCTTGAAGGACCGCGCTATCCCGCTGTGGCTGGATACACCGATTGACGAACTGGTGTTGGATGGCGAGAACGTCTGCGGTGCAATCGTCAAGCGCGAGGGAAGGCCACTGTATGTGAAAGCACGACACGGTGTTTTACTCGGCACCGGCGGCTTCTCGCACAACGCTGCGATGCGGCAACGGTTTCAACAGGCACCCATTGGCAGCGACTGGACCGCAGCAGCTCCCGGCGCAACCGGGGATGCAGTGCGCTTGGGCGAAAGCATCGGTGCTGACCTTGGTTTCATGGGCTCGGCCTGGTGGTCTCCCAGTTACAGGATTCCCGATGGTCGCGTGCTGGCACTAATATCCGGCAAGTCCAACCCCGGTTCGCTGATTGTCAATCAGCAAGGCAAACGTTTTGCCAATGAAGCCCAGCCCTACGAAGATTTCGTCAAAGCCCAATACGCCAGCGAGCAGCGAGGCGAAGGCGCCGTGCCCTGTTATCTTATTTTCGATGCCACGTATAGAAGCAAGTACGCAGTAGGACATATCAAACCGGGGAAAGTTGAACATGACGCACGGCTCTCAGCGGATAATTTCGAATCTGGTTTACTGACCCGCGCCGACAGTATAGCCGAGCTGGCGGGTAAGCTGGGGGTCAACGCCGCCAACCTCGACGCGACCGTCACGCACTTCAATTATCACGCTCGTGCTGGCGAAGATCCCGAGTTCGAACGGGGTGCCACCCTCCATGACCGCTACTACGCAGATCCCTCTGTAACGCCAAACCCCTCTTTGGCACCACTGGATAAACCGCCTTTCTATGCTTTGCGCTGCGAACCAGGCGACCTGGACACCAAAGGTGGCCTGCTATGTGATGAATATGCACGCGTCCTGCGTAAAGATGGCTCGGTGATCACAGGACTCTACGCCGCAGGTAACGCCAGCGCTGCGGCGATGGGAGACACGTATCCTGGTGCTGGCGCTACCATTGGCTCGGCGATGACATTTGCGTATATCGCCGCAATGCATGCGTTTGGTGACTAATCCGCTAGGGGGAAACCACTTTTGAATCAATTCAAATACGCTTACCTCGATCCAGATAACTATGCCCGCGGCTGGCACATAGTCCTGTTTTCCCAGGAATTGGGTGTGGGCGAAGTGAAAAAATTGCATTATTTCGACAGGGACCTCGTGGCGTACCGTGGCGAATCGGGCAAGGTAGCGATTCTCGACGCCCATTGCCCCCACCTTGGCGCCAATCTGGGCAGCGGTGAAGGACGGATAACAGGCGATAACATCGCCTGTCCATTCCACGGTTGGACTTTCGATTCCCAGGGCCACTGCGTCGACATTCCCTATGCTGACAAGCTACCCGAAAAAGCGGTCACTGCCCTACGGGGCTGGGCCGTGCTGGAAAAGTGCGGCTTCATTGCCATATGGTTTGGAGAACCAGGCGAAGCGCCGGAAAACTACCTTCCCGATATCAAGGAGTGGGGCGAAAACGGCTGGGGCGATTGGGTCTTCTACCGCTCGCGCATTCAGGCCAAGCCTTGCGACATTATTGAGAATATTGTCGACAAAGCGCATTTTCCACACGTACATGGTGGGGTGGTGCGCTCCTGGGAAAACAGGTTCACGGAGCGGAGCGTTACCCAGCTTTCGACAGTAGATCGCAGCCCTGATGCGAAAATGATAATACCGCCAGGGGCAGCGGTTGATCTGGCGGAAGCTAGCGAGGAGGCGGGGGCCGACGTCGACGCATGGGGAGACGCGACTTATCACGGTCCCTCTATCATGTACTATTACACCGAGGCGCGCAGCCCGGATATCAGCTTTAGAAGCTGGTGGGTGAATTGCCATACCGCTGTAAATGATAACGAGGTCGACCTTTGCTCTGCGGTTATCGTTAGCAGCCTGGACGGTACGCCCTTACCAGCGGATTTCGCAAGACACTATCCGCACATGGCGCATATCGCCTTTGGGCAGGACGTCGAGATATGGAAGGATAAAGTCTACCGCGATGAACCTATTCTCTGCGATGGAGACGGTCCGATCAATAAACTACGGAAGTGGTACGAGCAGTTCTACCTACCAAGATGAGGCTTGCTCACGATCCGCCAGCCTCACAACGCCTGAGGAGGGACGGTGAGACACCATGCCTCAACATCAAAATCGACCCAACAGGGCACAGTGCTCGGGTTGACTGGCGAGCGCTGGAACGCTCCCACGGGGCGGATTCACATGCTCGCGCGGGAGGACTTTTGGAGCAAAAGGGTTTTTTTTGCGCTCCCAGATTCAGGAAGCAGCGCTTTTGGCGTTGTTACCGAGCTTTATGTTCTTTTTCGCGGCAAGACTGGGCTGCCCGCTAATGCCAGGCTGAATGACATCAATCTTGTTGCCCGATTTCAGGAAAGCCCGAGTTTGCGCCTCTATGGACTCAGAGGTTTCCACGGCCGCCGGCTGTTTTTTCTTGGCGGGTGCCCTGGTGGGTTTACGTGCCATTTTAAATACTCTATTTGTATACAGCCCACCATAATAGCACGGAATTGCCCATATTTGTTGATTTCGTAGGAGTAAGGTGCGAGGGCGCCTCCCGCTAAGACCGCCGTACAACACTATTCATCGATTTCGGTACTGCGGCGGTCGCTTCTCAAAAAAAGACAGCGCCGCCTCCCCCGCGTCTTCTGTGAGCGCCAACAACGACTGATGACGGTCTTCCATCGCCATTGCGGCATCCAGGCTCGGCGCGTCCACACTAAAATTGAGCGCTTCCTTGGTTAGGCGCAGTCCCATCGGCGCCGTGAGCAACATGTCCCCGACGAGTAACTGCCCCGCTGCTTCAAGCCCATCCCGCGGCACAACCTCTGACACTAAACCGACCGCAAGAGCCCGGGGTGCGTGTATAAAACGCCCCGTCATCAGCAGTTCAGACGCGACCGATGCGCCGACAAGACGGGGCAAAAAATAGCTGCTGCCCATATCACATCCAGTCAGGCCGATCTTGATGTACGCGGCATTCATTCTTGCGTCCTCCGCCGCGATGCGAACATCCGATGCGAGTGCCAGGCTAAACCCTCCACCACAAGCGGCTCCTTGCACCAGACTGATAATCGGCTGAGGACACTTGCGCATCACCAAATAGATGCGGGCGATCTCGCGCTGCACAGACCAGATGCTATGTGGTGAACGCTCCATCGCACTGAAGGCACCCGCGGTCAAATCCAGCCCCACGCAGAAATGCTTGCCCCTGGCTCTAAGCACCACAATTCGTATTTCCTCACGCTGCCGTAAGCCTTCGAAGTACGACACCAAAGCCACAACCAGCTCGTCGTTCAAGGCGTTACCCGTGTCCGGCCGATCGAGGGTCACCCACTCGACCTCGCCCCGCTGCTCCACATCCAGTACCTGATGTTCCAAAGTCAGTCTCCCTCCACGCTGTTAAGGCTGCGCCCAATCCCTCAGCCTGACGATACTATCGGCCTACTGCCATATTGGACAGCAGTTGTGCTCGGAAAAATCATCCCGTATGTTCACCCTGAAGTCCACCGGCACCCGAGGAACGCTGTTTTGAGCACAAAAAAAAAGGGCTGGCAAAACCTAATCTCCGAGTTGCGCGAGCGTACCTCTGCTGCCGAGGGCATGGGCGGAAGTGAAAAGCTCGGCAAGCAGCGCGATCGGGGCCGGTTGAATGCCCGACAGCGCATCACCGCTCTGCTCGATCATGACAGTTTTAGTGAATATGGCGCGCTGGCCGGCGGAAATCACCCAGGAGGCCAAACGCCACTCGCAGGGGACGGTTTGGTTGGCGGTACCGGCCGCATGCAAGGTCGCAGCGTTATCTTATTCGCTGAGGACTTCACCGTAAAAGGTGGCTCGATAGGCCACCCCAATGCAGCTAAACGCGCCCGGCTTGTGCGTCTGGCACAGGAGCAAAAACTGCCGCTAATCGTCATGCTGGACGGGGCCGGGGAACGTGCAGACAATCAGAGCGAGCGCTATCCAAATAGCCAGAATGACCTACAGTTGGTAGCCGATCTCAAAGGTCAGGTACCCATTGTGGCGATAGTCCTGGGAACTTCTGCAGGGCACGGCGCGCTCGCTGGCATGTTTGCAGACCTGATCATAATGCGACAGGGCGCAAGCCTTTTTTCTGCAGGCCCGCCACTCGTCAAGGCGGCCCTGGGCATCGACACGAGCCCGGCCGCACTGGGCGATGCACGCATGCATACTCAGGACAGCGGCGTTGCGCACAACCTGGGTGCAACAGAAGAGGAATGTTTTGCCATGACTCGGCATTTTCTCTCGCTCCTGCCATCCCGTGCCGATGCGACCCTGCCGGTGACTGCGAACTCCCCCGCCGCCGCTAGGCGGACAGTAAAAAATCTCGAGGGAATCATTCCACCGCAGCCAAATATCGCTTACGACATGCGCGAGGTCGTACGCGAGATAAGTGACAGCCAGAGTCTGTTTGAATTGCAACCGGATTTTGGCAGTAGCATCATCACCGCGCTTTCGCGTATTGGCGGTGTCCCCTGTATGTTGATTGCCAACCAGCCCGCCGTCCAGGCAGGAGCCATTACGCGCGAAGCAGCAGAAAAAGCCACTCATTTTATAGAGGTAGCGAGCAACTTCGGTTTGCCGCTCGTTAGCCTGCTGGACAACCCTGGCGTAATGCCGGGCCCTCAGGCAGAAGAGGCTGGTACCCTCAAAGGTGCGGCAACGATGTTCATGGCTCAACGCCGCTACCGAGGGCTCAAGGTTGTCGCCACCCTGCGAAAAGCATTTGGATTTGGCAGCTCCGTCATGGGCATGAACCCCTGGGACCGACAGGTTGTCAGTCTTGCCTTGCCTTGCGTCAGCCTGGGAGGCATTCCCGCCATTGGCGGGGCGAATGCAGCAAACGCCAGTGAAAAAGAAGCCGCTGGGATGCAATCGATCCAATCCGGTGCCTGGGTTCCTGCGGACGCGATGGCGTTTGACAAGGTGATCGAACCCGGCGAACTGCGCAATGAGATCATCACCGCCCTGCAGCTGCGAGCCGAGCAATGACACATTTTTTAGCGGGGGCTTAGTGACAGTTATCGTCGATCGTGCCACTATGACGCCTGTAAAAAAATAGTGCCGGGAAACTACGTGACCTCAAAAATAAGAATCGCAGTTAGATGCGTTGCGGGAGTTCTCGCCTACCTCGCAAGCAGCATTGCAACCGCCTCGGTAGTCACCGTGCAAAACTACGAATACCCCATATCCGATCGCTTCGTAGCAACGGTGGTTGGCACCCCCGTCGAGTACGAAGCTAAACTACCATCAATACCTTTCGAGCAGCGAAGCATAGATATATTTCCCGACAGGAAAACGCCTGACGTCTTTTTTTATGGTAAAGAGCTGCTCTACTCTGTCGCTTTGCAGGACCACGAGTCGCCCCTGATATTTTTAATCGCCGGGACAGGCGCATCACACGAGGGCAGTAAAAACCGGAACATGGCCAAAGCCTTTTATCAGGCGGGCTTCCACGTGGTCTCAACTTCCTCGCCCACATTCAATAATTTTGTCACCGCTGCTTCCTATACCGGCGTTGTAGGTGACGCAAAAAAAGACGCCGAGGATATATACCGGGTGTTTGAGAAAATCTGGGCGGAACTCGAACAAGATATCGAAGTGTCTACATTTAATGTCACCGGTTACAGCCTTGGCGGATTTAACGCCGCTTATGTGGCGAAATTGGATGAGACACGCCAAAGCTTCAATTTCGAGAACGTATTACTGATTAACCCCCCAGTCTCAATTTACAACTCCATCTCGTTATTGGATCGCATGATCAACAATATCCCTGGCGGCATGGATAATTTCGACAAGTTTTTCGACAACCTGATGCGCGCGTACATCAATGTGTACAAAGAATCCTCTGATGCTATCGGAGACGATTTTTTGTACAAGGCCTACAAGGCCCTGAACCTGAAAGACGAACAGCTCGCCGCACTCATCGGCGTATCGTTCCGGTTATCCTCCGCCTCGCTTATTTTCACCTCGGATGTGGTCGTAGATTTCGGTTTTATAAAGCCCAAGGGGCTGATTCTGAACCGCTACAGCAATCTTACACAGTACAACGAAGTAGCAAATCGCATAGGCTTCACCGATTACTATCACGAGTTTTTTTATCCTTTTTACAAGCAAACCGAACCGGATGCCACGCGAGACGAATTCATCGCAGCAATTAGCCTGGAGGAAATCGAAGATTATCTGCGCGATACAGAAAAGATTACGGTCATGCATAATGCGGATGACATTATCCTGCAGCCCGGTGAAATTGAGTTTTTCGCCGATGTCTTTGGCACGAGGGCTACGATTTACCCTACCGGAGGCCACTGCGGTAACATGAGCTACAGTGATAATGTCGCACATATGGTGGCAGTATTCACCGGCGGAGGAGCGCCATGATGTTGCAGCGCGTCCGCCGCACAGTCATCGCGGCACTTATACTCACTCTGGCGGCCTGCGCCAGTTACCCTCCTCAGAAACCGGCATCCGATTACCCGGAACCAATCTTTCCCGCCAAGCGTATCCTACCGCCTGGTCATGATGACCAGATGAGTGTTTATGATCCATGGGAAGGGATGAACAAACACATCTACAACTTTAACTACCACTTTGACAAAGCAATCTTCCTGCCTGTTGTGCAGGGCTATGAAACCGTTGTACCCGATTTCGCAAGAACGGGCATACATAACTTTTTTAAGAATTTCGACGACATGCTGTCGGCTGTGAACTCACTGCTGCAACTGGCACCTACAAAAGCAGCGCAAAGCACCGGGCGCGTGCTTGTTAACAGCACCGTGGGACTGTTTGGCCTTCTCGATGTCGCCTCACTGTGGGGAATACCGCGCCCCATGGAGGACTTCGGTCAGACGATGGGGCGATGGGGCGTAGGACAAGGACCCTACCTTGTGTTGCCGTTCCTTGGACCGTCCAACCTGCGCGATGGCATCGGTAAATTGCCCGACTTCTACGTGCGCAGCATGATTCAGGATGAAGTCCTTTCCGATGACGTGCGAATAGCCAGCACGGTGGCCTGGCCTGTCGACACACGTGCCAACACGTCGTTCCGTTATTACGAAACCGGTTCCGCCTTCGAATACCGGATGGTGCGCTGGCTGTATTCCACCAAGCGTAGGCTGGATGTGGAGCAATAAACCATGATAACTCACCTGATTCAAAAACTTATTCTGACATTAGCGATCACATTCGCGCTGAGCGCGCATGCGGTTGAACCGATTAAAATTGGTACAACTCAGTCACTGACCGGACACTACAGCGAACAAGGTACTGAGCAGCTAAGAGGCCTGCAAATGTGGGCCGCCGACGTGAATGCAAGAGGTGCACTTCTGGGTCGCACTGTTGAGATTATTTACTACGACGACGGCTCTCGCGATGCCGGCACTGTCGCAGGATTTGAGAAGCTGCTCGATGATGATAAGGCGGACCTCCTGGTAGGGCCCTACTCATCCTCCCTGACCCTGAAAGCCAGCCTTGTAGCAGAAGCACATAACACCCCCATGGTATCGACTGCGGCCTCCGCAGAAGAGATCTGGAACCGCGGCTTGAAAAACATTTTCGGTGCTGACACTCCCGCCGATGATTATCTGGATGGTATCAGCATCGCAGCAGACGCAGGCGCCAAAACAGTGGCCGTGGTCTACGCTGAGACAGAATTTGGTCGAGAGGTGGCTGAAAGCATGCGTAACGGTGACGGCGATCACGATAGCGAGCGAGTCATCTTTTACGAAGGCTATGCACCTGACGAGCAAGACTTCACCGCTTTGTCTGAGCGGATCAAACAGGCTGATGCAGACCTCATTCTCGGCGTTTCCTACGTCAGTGACTCCATCGCTCTCGCACGCGACCTGCGCAAAGTCGGTGCGACACCCGATATGCTTGCGTTCACCATAGGTCCAGGGCTGCGCGAATTCGGTGATGAGCTGGGTGACGAGGCGGAGGGCATAGTCGGTGTTGTGCAATGGCTGCGCAGTTCGCGCCAGCCCGGCGCAGAGGATTTCGCGTATCGGTATAACCAGCGATATGGATCTAACCCTGGCGTATACGCGGTGATAGGTTACAGTGCAGGAGAGATTCTCGAAGCGGCCGTGAGGCTGGCAGGCACCATCGAGCACAACGCGGTTCGGGAACAGCTGCGCAGTATGTATATTCATGCGCTTATCGGTTCCTACCGCGTTGACAAGACCGGGCGTCAAATCGGACGACGCAATCTGGTGCTGCAGTGGCAAGACGGCCACCGTCGACTTATCGCACCGGAAAGCGTGGCCGAACAATCACTGATCTATCCCCTCCCCTGATTACAGCTGAAACAACCCTGTTGTACGCCGCTAAACCCCTTGCGTGAGCTATGATCCGGGGCCGCCCCAGCACCTATAGTAGCCATTAGGCACTCTGGGCTCGCTCGCAGGAGGCAAGCGCAGACACGGGTTACACAATCTCAGACCATTACCATCGCTTATCCCCAGTGACTCACTGCCCCTGAAAATAGAATTTTCGAGGCACTAGAGAGCAAAAAAATGCCAGCACGTGTGGCGAAGGTTGTGAAACTGCATCATGCGCTGGCTCGAGATACGTGAATCACTGAGCTGTGAGGTGACACGGTACAAACCTGGATTTTAGGCCCACTTCGGGGAGGCTTTTTATCGTCTCAAATTTGCGTTTTCTAATGTCCGCTCCTAGGCGAAGGCGGTGCCCAGAAAATTCGCAGTTGTAACTGTGCAGAAAAGTGTCTCTTAAAAATAGGGTCAAACGGCCCCATAGGTTCTGACCACGTATAGCCCGAAAAAAATAGGGCCTTTTGGGTGGTAGTAGATTTTCTTCGAGAGGTATTTGGTCGGGACGGCAGGATTTGAACCTGCGACCACCACACCCCCAGTGTGGTGCGCTACCAGGCTGCGCTACGCCCCGAGGCTATTGTTGCTGAATACGATCAGCGACGTGGCGAGGATTATACTCCAATCGTGGTTACGATAAAAAGTCTATTTGGCCGGCGCAAGGACTTTCAGCACGTCCTCCAGCTCCTTGATGGTTTCTTTTATAACGGCTTGCACATCTGCAGGCGCGGTGCCCTTACCATTCTCGTCAGACATACGCTGTCGAGCCCCACCGATCGTGTAGCCCTCATCGTATAAAAGACCGCGAATCTGCCGAATGGTCAAAACATCGGCACGCTGATAGTAGCGTCGATTGCCACGACGCTTGACCGGCTTTAGCTGCGGAAATTCCTGCTCCCAGTAGCGCAAGACGTGCGGCTTGACTGCGCAAAGCTCACTGACCTCGCCAATTGTAAAATAGCGCTTACCCGGGATTGCGGGGAGTTCATTATTGTTCGTCGGTTCCAGCATATTCTTCTACTCGGGCCTTTAACTTCTGGCCGGGCCGGAAGGTCACAACACGGCGGGCAGAGATCGGAATCTCCTCGCCCGTCTTGGGGTTGCGGCCGGGACGTTGGCTCTTGTCCCGCAAATCGAAATTACCGAAACCGGACAATTTCACTTGCTCGTTATTCTCGAGGCAACTGCGGATTTCCTCGAAGAACAACTCCACTACTTCCTTGGCCTCCCGTTTGTTGAGCCCAAGCTCATCAAACAGGCGTTCAGCCATTTCGGATTTCGTCAGAGCAGCCATGTTCCCTATCTACCTACTTCCTTAGCACAGCCTTATAATTTTTCTCCAGTAGATCAATGACTTGACCCACTGCCTGATTTACATCTTCATCTCCAAGAGTGCGCGATTGGTCCCGGAATGTCAAACCCAGCGACAAGCTTTTTCGTTTAGGATCAATGCCTTTGCCTGTATAGACATCAAAAAGCCTTAAGTCCTTGAGGTAAACTCCCGCCGCTGAACGAACCTCATCCAGCAGCGGCTGAACCACCGTAAACTTATCAATCACAAATGAGATATCACGCCTAACCTCCGGAAATTTAGACAGTTCTTGAAATTCAGGCACGCCAGAATCAAGGACGGCTGCAAGATCCAACTGGCAGGTATAGACCGGCACATCAAAACCCATCTCAGTCCCCACGGAAGGGTGAATCGCGCCGATAAAGCCAACCACTTCCCCATCGCGAATTATGTGCGCCGTCTGTCCGGGGTGCAGGCCCGGCAAAGCCGCCGCGGTAAATTCAAATTCCGCCGCGCGGCCTGTCAATGCGAGAAGACTCTCTACATCGCCCTTGAGATCGAAGAAGTCGCTGCCTCTTACTGGACTGCTCCAGCCTATTGGCTCACGCTCTCCGGTCAAAATCATCGCGAGTGTCGGCACCTGCTCAAGCGCTCTGCTCGACGGCAGAAAGCGCAGGCCGGTTTCGTACATTCGCACTCGGGACTGCTGACGATTGATGTTATGAAGCACAGCACTCAACAGGCCGGGCACCAGGTTGGTGCGCATCACGGCCATGTCGGTGGATATCGGATTGCTCAACGCTACCGGAGCCTGCTCTGGATCAAACCGATTCTGCAGTGCAGGCTCGATAAAGCTATAGGTAATCGCTTCACGATAATCCCTCGCACCCAAATGTCGACGCACACCACGCACAGAGAGCTGCGATTCCGGGCGTGAAGGTAGTGCGAGGTCAGCGCGGATTCGTGTAACTGGTAGATTGTTGTAACCATACACTCTGGCTAGCTCCTCCAGCAGATCTACTTCCAGGCTAATATCAAACCGCCAGCTCGGTATAGCGCAGAGCCATCCGTCGTTCGTCGCTGTCACCCCTAGACCCAGGCCTGCGAGAATACGCTCGACCTCCGCCCCCGCCATGTCGAAGCCAAGCACTTTCTCGATGCGGGCAGCGCGCAGTGTTACGTCTGGACGCGGCGGCAGATCACTGTCTTCGACCATCTCGATGACAGGGCCAGCTTGCCCACCAACAATATCGATAAGCAACTGAGTCGCACGCTCCATCGCCGTCCGCTGCAGCGTGAAATCGACTCCACGCTCAAATCGGTGAGAAGAGTCGGTATGTAAGCCGTAGGAACGTGGCTTACCAGCCAGCAGCTGCGGCGCAAAAAACGCGGACTCCAAAAAAAGATCTCGTGTCTCAGCACTGACGGCAGAGGACTGCCCACCCATAATACCAGCCATGGCGAGGGGACCGCTTTCATCCGCGATAACCAGCGTGTCCGCGCGCAGATCCACAGTCTGGCCATCCAGCAATGCCAGCGATTCACCCTGTTCCGCAAGCCTCACAACAATACCGCCATTGAGCTTTCCCAAGTCAAAGGCATGCATCGGCTGACCTAATTCCAACAGTACGTAATTCGTGACATCGACCACCGCATCAATCGAGCGCACCCCGCCACGTCGCAGGCGCTCCTGCATCCACGTCGGTGTGGGACGCGAGACATCAACGTCACGGATCACCCGACCAACGTAGCGTGGGCAAAATTCCGACGCCTCCAGCCGCACGGGCAGCTTATCCTGAATGGCAGTGTCCGCAGCGCTGAATACAGGAGGCGTTACCGACAAATCGTTAAGCAAAGCGACTTCCCGCGCAATGCCTGCCATGCCCAGACAATCGGCTCGGTTTGGGGTAAGCCCAATCTCGATAATCTGATCATCTAGGCCCAGGTAATCTCGCAGGTTCTCACCTACTGGCGCATCAGCTGGCAATTCCATCAAGCCATCCGAGGCCTCCGATAGCCCGAGCTCTTCTTCCGCACAGAGCATGCCCGTCGACGCAATGCCGCGCAGCTTCGCGCTCTTGATTTCCATACCCCCGGGAAGCCGAGCCCCCACGGTTGCAAGGGGCGCCTTCAACCCCTTTCTTGCGTTGGGTGCGCCGCAGACGACCTGCACGGTCTTGCTGCCCGCAAGGACCTGACAAACCTTGAGTTTATCTGCATCCGGGTGCGGCTCGACCGCCACAATCTCTGCCACTAACAGTCCGCTAAAAGTACCCGCCACCGGTTCGATGGCATCTACCTCAAGCCCGGCCATTGTGATTTGGTGGGCCAAATCACTGGTACTCAAATTCGGAGAAACCCATTCCCGCAGCCACTGCTCACTGAATTTCACGCTGACAGACCCCCTTAAAACTGCTCGAGAAAACGTAGATCATTGTCAAAAAACAGGCGCAGGTCATTCACGCCGTAACGCAACATGGCCAGGCGCTCTACCCCCATACCAAAAGCAAAGCCGGAATAGCGTTCGGTATCGATCCCTGAGTGCTCAAATACCCGCGGGTGCACCATGCCGCAGCCCATCACCTCCAGCCACCCCGTTCTGCTACACACACGACAACCCTCACCGCCACAATTTACGCACTGGATATCCACCTCTGCCGAGGGTTCCGTAAACGGAAAATAGGAAGGGCGGAAACGCACCGCCAATTCCGCCTCAAAAAACTGCCGCAGAAATTCCTCGATCAGCCCCTTGAGATCCGCAAAAGTGGAATGCTCGTCTATCAACAACCCCTCAACCTGGTGGAACATGGGACTATGCGTTAGATCAGAGTCACAGCGGTATACCCGTCCTGGACAAATTACACGGAGGGGTGGCTCGCTGCTTTCCATCACACGCACCTGCACCGGCGAGGTGTGAGTACGTAATACCGTGTGCTCATCCACGTAGAAGGTATCGTGCATAGCCCGTGCGGGGTGGTGTGCCGGGATATTGCGTGCTTCGAAGTTGTGGTAATCGTCCTCGATCTCGGGACCCTCTACTACCTCAAAACCGATTGCACTAAAAAAGTCCTCCATGCGTTCGATAGTCCGTGTCACCGGATGGGTTCCGCCAGTGCCCTGACCTCGCCCTGACAGGGTGACATCAATTACTTCCTCCGCGAGCCGCGCATCGACGGCCGCCGCTTCCA
>JAAENL010000486.1 GCA_024224435.1 Halieaceae bacterium | reverse complement strand
TGTTGCGGTGCCAATGACGTTGCCGTGGACAGACTGCGGGTAGACGAGGGTTATGCCGCTGAGCTCACCCGCAGTGAAGATGTTGAATGGCGTACACACGCCGTCAAATTCATAATGCATTGAGTCGCGAGTCGGCTCTCCTCCATCCGGTTCGCAAAGCACCTCGGCAAACACGTCCCGCACGTCGTGACTGGCAGAGGTCAGGCTCCAGGCATAGTCCTGTGTGCGACCGATTAACAAATACATGGCGAGTCCCGGTACTCCGACGCCTTGGGCTTCAATACCCGGACCCGACAAATGCAGTTGCTGTACGATTTCGGGGTAGTAATACCCTAGTTGTGGCCCCATGACAGCGAGGTTTGCGTTTTTGTCTGCTACGTCACGACCTGCGACCAGAAAGTTTGAAGCCTGGCGATCCGGGGGTGCGCCCGCGGCGGGGAAAAATACATCACCACCGCTATCAGCAAGCCCCGTGTTGGTCGACTCAGGCTGGCGAGGATCAAGGTTGATCACTGAGCCCGCATCAATAGTGACACTGCCAGTGACCGCGCCACCGGTGATCGGACCATAATCAAAGCGCTTGTCGATGGTAGTGGGTGCCTCAGGGTCTCCGAAGAGCATTGCGTCTTCCCAGGCCAGTTGTGCCTGGCCTTCGCCTAGCCCTTGCACGAGCGTAGAGAGAAATTCAGCATTGCTGGCTTCACTGCCGCCACCCGCGCCGAAGATTGACCCGATAAATGCGGTCACCGCAATGACATCATTAACATTGTAGGGCTCAGAGTTGGGGATGCCATTAGCGGCCTCGTATGCATTGAGCCCGTCAGCGTAGGATTGCGCATCGTCGAGAATTTGCTGGCCTTCTTCCGCTCCATACACCTCAAGGATGAGCGCCTGTTGATCTGTAACAAGTTGTTCTGTAGCCGCGCTGGGTATGAATGTTTCGGAAGGATTGGTAACGAGCGAAAAAGCGTTGATGCCGGGAACATCTGCGACCGCCACTCTCGCGGGATTGCGTCCCAGACTTAAGAGCAAAAATCGGTCTCTCGCGGTTAC
>JAAENL010000485.1 GCA_024224435.1 Halieaceae bacterium | reverse complement strand
GCAGCAGTCGAGTGTTATGGGACCGGAACGGACGACCATCGTCGCCCTCGCTGGCAAGTTTACCACGGACTGCCAGAGAAGCAAGCGCTGACGAGAATGAACCAACCGCCGAAGGCCATCCGGCCGCTTCCTATCCTGGGGGTGGGCCGCTCCAGGCATGGGTTAGACCTCCTTGCTACGCAACATGGCGACAATCTCATTCGCAATATCCATGTCATGTTTGGGCCTGTCCCTCATACAAACCATACCTGCTCGTAACTTCTGTAGATGGCCTAACAGCTGCTCAACCGAGCAGCCTTGGGCAACCAGCGACACGATGTGAGGTGAGTAGCTGTCGTACTCGTCTGCCGGTACAAATTCCCCGGGTGCGAGGTCCATCGGATCCCATCGCCTTAAGATCGCCTGCACGTCATGAATTTGCATCATCGTTTCCTTCTTCCGCTCTTTTTTGTTGTCACTGCTCATAAAACCTCCCCATGTTCGTCTAGCGTGAATTTAAGCGGCGGCCGGAAAGGTGCACCAAAAAGTACAGGCTATCCACTGTCCGCCTGAGGCTCTAAGCTGGCATATTAAAAAACCTTTTCTCCGAAAGTATCGATAGAGCAACAGTTGCGGTGTAAATTCTCACTTGGTGTCCATGCTTAGGTAAGTACGGCCGGTCTCCCAGTCCTCGCTGATCTCCATCACGACGGCGGAGGCGAGGCGCAGGACAGACGCGGTGTTCGGGAATAGGCTGGCGACGCGGGTGCGGCGTTTGATTTCGCGGCTTAGGCGTTCCAGCGAATTGCTTGTTCGCATGCGGCGCCGATGAGCGGCGGGCAGGGCAAAGACGGTGAGCCCTTCGGGCACGTTCTTCTCGATCCAGGCTGACAGTTTCGGAGCTTTCTTGGCCCACTTGTCGACGGCCATGTTCATCAGTGGATAGGAGTTCCAAAGGGGCAGTTTCAGCGTAGCGGGGGGAAGCCAGGTGGTGCGCGGGGCGGGCATGCCGTTGATTGTAGGGCATTGAGTGCAAAATGGGCGCGCCAGGAAAGGG
>JAAENL010000484.1 GCA_024224435.1 Halieaceae bacterium | reverse complement strand
GTGGTTACCCTTTCGAGCGATGACACGAGCGAAGCGACCGTGCCCGCCACAGTCACCATTCTCGATGGGCAGAGCAGCGCCACATTTGATATTGCAGCGATCGACGATAGCGCGGCAGATGGAACACAGACGGTGACCGTCTCCGCCAGTGCGGGCGGCTACACCGGTGGCAGCGATACGCTGGATGTGACCGACGATGAAGCCTCATTGGTGGCCATTCTCGATAATGGAGATAGTGGCTTTATCCAGAGTGGCTTTACCTATCAGAATAACGCACAGGTGGCTGCTGCGTATGACGGGGATAACCACAACATGCAGGGTGGCAGTGGTACGGCAAGCTGGACTTTCTCAGGACTAGACGATGGCGAGTACCAAGTGGCTGCCACCTGGGCCCATAAATACAACAACAAGTACAACACGCTTGATGCGCCCTTCTCAATCGCCAACGGTGGGGGCACAGTGCTGGCGAGTACTACGGTGGACCAATCGAATGCTCCGAGTGAGTTTGCGTATGGCGGCTACAGCTGGGATTCGCTCGGCACAGTAAACATCACTGGTGGATCGCTGGTCGTCTCTCTGGGAGCTGGTTCCAGCAGCAGCAAGTACACCATCGCCGATGCTATCCGCATCGAGAAGACGGGAGATATTTCTCCAACGCTCACGGTTTCAATTAATGATGCCTCTGTATCTGAATCGGCAGGTGCCGCTGCAACGACGGCAACGGTGACCCGGACTGATACGAGTGGCGATCTTGTGGTTACCCTTTCGAGCGATGACACGAGCGAAGCGACCGTGCCCGCCACAGTCACCATTCTCGATGGGCAGAGCAGCGCCACATTTGATATTGCAGCGATCGACGATAGCGCGGCAGATGGAACACAGACGGTGACCGTC
>JAAENL010000483.1 GCA_024224435.1 Halieaceae bacterium | reverse complement strand
TGGCACAATTCGCCTCGATCGTAGACGGCTGCGACGGCGAAGTGGCCAGGCTCACACATCAAAGCAGTCCCTACGGCGGATGGTTTGATGCGGTACTGGATCGCTATGCCGACGCCTTCCTGCTTTTCGGTCTCATGTGGCACGCCTACGCCAATAGAACGGATGACCTGATCCTGTTGTTCGGATTTTTAGCGATTATCGGCTCCTTTATGTTGAGCTATACGGCCGACAAACACGACAGCCTCATGCGCGACCGGATCAGTCATGGCAAAGGATTGCGTCTGGGTCGCGATATCCGTGTCTTTCTGATATTTCTCGGCGCCGTATTCAACCAGGCGTATTTAACTCTGGTTGTGATTGCCGCTGTGATGAACATAGAAACCATACGCCGCCTGATCATCTGCCGGGATCATGGATAGTATTGAGTGCGCCAAACAAAGAATCCGAGAGATTATTGCAGGCTCCCGGGTGCCGGAAGATCCGCGTCATGCCGAAAACACCCTCAAGTGGCTGTTCAGACTTGAGCCCAAAGCCGACCAGGCGTTGCAGATCGCGGCGCTGGCCCATGATATCGACAGAGCAGTTGAGACCCGTAAAGTACGCCGCGAAGATTTTACTGATTATAATGAGTTCAAGGCCGCTCATGCCCGCAAAGGAGCAGCGATTCTGAGGGAGATCCTGGACGAGTGCGGTGTGGCCAAGTCTGTTGCCGATGAAGCTTGCCGCTTGGTAACACTGCATGAGGTGGGCGGCGATCCCCGTTCCGATCTGCTCAAGGATGCGGACAGCATATCCTTTTTTGAGGTCAATATGCCCCTGTACTACCAGCGCGAAGGCTGGGAGGAGACCAGACGTCGCTGTCGCTGGGGCTATCGGCGTCTCTCGGGGCGGATGAAAAAGATCGCCCGGCGCATAACATACGAAGACGAAGCACTGACCCGCCTGCTAAAGGAGGCCATTCGGCAAGCCTGTCTAAAAGATTGATCAGATCCGGCATTATACCACAGACGGTAAAACCCTAAATTGCAGCCCGCAAGAATGCGCTGCCTCG
>JAAENL010000482.1 GCA_024224435.1 Halieaceae bacterium | reverse complement strand
TGGTCAGATATACTTTACTCAAATGGCCCACCTCTTTTTCGGGGCCGACATCCCCGAATGACGGGGTTTCACCTGCGAAAATGTCTGATACTGGGGAAGTTCGTTCCTCAGTCGAAGTGCAACATGTGCTTGCCTAATACAGTAATTGTCCAGAACGGACGGATTCAGTCAATTGGTCAGGGTCGAGACCAAGGCGGGCGTGGACATCAGGCAGGGGGATCAGGTCGGGGTGGGGCTAGGTGGAGCCGTCGTATCGTTTGATGTCGGCGGTGTCCATGCGCACGCTTTGTGTTCCTTGACCATCTGGGCGGCACCAGCGTCATCATCAACGGCGGGGCACAAAACTGTGGGAAGACTTATATGCACCCTATGGCGATCTGCGTTATCATTGGGACAGCACGCCGAGTTATGCCCAGACGCAATATCGCTACACCAGCCAGCGCTTTGAACCCGACCTGGCAGGAGGTCTCTACGACTACGTAGCGCGCTTCTACGATCCCGCGCTTGGGCGTTTCGCGCAG
>JAAENL010000481.1 GCA_024224435.1 Halieaceae bacterium | reverse complement strand
CGTCATGCGCCACCGGCCCCGTCGCTTTGCAACAGCAAAGTGCAGCTTGAGCGACCGTTGCGACGCTGGCTTGTCGCTTTGCCGCAGGGTTGAGGGGAACGAGTGGACGGCTCTTGCTCACTACCCGGTACCCCCCGAATCGGCGCAGATTTACTGCTCTGGCTGTCAAAATACGTAACGCCATTTGAGATGGTGGCCCTAAAACACCCGACAAGAGCATCGTATTGTGAAATAATCCGCGGCCGCATTTGATCTGGCGAGTCCAGAATGACCTTGTCACCCGGTTTGTTACTGATGTTCTACTGCGTTGCCATTGCGGGGTTCTCCCTGCTGGGTGGCCTATTGCCGCGCTGGATACGTATGACCCATACCCGTACCCAAGTGATTATGAGCCTCGTTTCAGGGCTTATGTTGGGGGTAGCCTTTTATCATTTGCTGCCCCACAGCACGGCGCTTTTGGGCGGTGCGCGCGGTGTTGATACGGCAGTCTGGTGGTTGATGATCGGTTTGATCGTCATGTTGCTGCTGCTGCGCGTCTTTCATTTCCACCAGCACGATTTCAGTCACGAGGAAGAGCAACACCATCACCACCAGGAACGAGGAGTCGCCGCTGCTCATGGTCTGAGCTGGATGGGCATTGCGTTCGGCCTCGGACTGCACACACTGATTGATGGCGTGGCTCTCGGCGCGATGATGCATGGCGGCACGACACACGGCAGTTTGATCGGCTTGGGTGTCTTTCTCGCTATCCTGCTGCACAAGCCTCTGGATGCGATTTCGATTGTAACCGTTATGGAAGCGGGAGGCTGGAGTCGCGGTGCCCGTACGACGACCAATTTGATCTTTGCCCTGATGTGTCCGCTGGGCGCACTGATGTTTTATTATGGCGTGGATATCATCGGCGGCAGCGAACAAGTGGTGGCGGCAGCCCTGGCGTTCTCCGCCGGTGCGTTTATCTGTATTGCTTTGGGCGATCTTTTGCCCGAGGTGCATTTTCATTCCCACGATAAGTTGAAACTGAGTGTCGCATTTCTGCTGGGTATTGCGTTGGCCTTTGCCATAGGAAGCGTGGAACCGCCCGGCATTCATCTCGCTGCGCACTGACCGAAGGAGCGGATATGGTAAAGCGCATCATCTATCCACCCATCTGGCTGGCTTTTGGGCTGACCGCTATTTTTGCTCTGAACGAGTTTTTGCCCGGCCCCCGGTTTACGTCAGGGTTATCCCAAGGGTTGGGAGGAGCACTGATCGTTATCGGGCTCTGGTTGTTAGTGACGGCGGGCGGCTTGTTTCATCGCGCCGGTACAGACCTGGTGCCGTTTCGCAATGTTACGAGTCTTGTTACCGAGGGCGTTTACAGGTTTACACGCAATCCGATGTATCTGGGCATGGTGTCAGTGTTGCTGGGTTGTGCCGTCACGGTGGGCTCAACCTATGCGCTGGCTATCCCTGTCCTGTTCGGTATCGTAATTGAGCTGCGTTTTATTCGTCCGGAGGAGGCGATGCTGCGCGAGCTGTTTCCCGAGGATTTTGCTGCTTATTGCGAACGGGTGCGACGCTGGGTGTGAGGCACTCTCAGTGAGCTCAGGGAGGAGCTTGCAGCCAGTCAGCAATTTGTGTCCTAACAATTCCTGCCAATACATCAATGTGCGCGGGCTGCGCATTCAGACAGGGTATGTAGTCGTAACGTTCGCCGCCCGCTGTGGTGAAGGTGTCCCTGTTTTCCAGAGCGATTTCCTCCAGCGTTTCCAGACAATCCGCCGAGAAACCAGGACAGACAACTTGTACGGACTTTACGCCCTGTTCGGGTAGGGCTTCGAGGGTTTTGTCGGTGTAGGGCTGCAACCACTCCTGGCGGCCGAAGCGGGACTGGAACGTGGTGAGATAGTCGTCTTCCTCTAGGCCAAGCTTCTCAGCGATGAGGCGAGAGGTCTTAAGACATTCGCAATGGTATGGGTCGCCCTCTTCTAGGTTGCGCTTGGGGAGACCGTGGAAAGAGAACATCAGCTTGTCTGCCTGACCGTGTTCTTCCCTGTAGACGCGAACCGAGTTCGCTATGGCTTCAATGTACGCGGGATCGTCATGGTAGTGTGTAACAAACCGCAGATCTGGAATCCAGCGCCGGCCGTGCAGATCGGCGGCAATCGCATCGAAGGTGGAGCCCGTCGTAGTGGCGCTGTACTGGGGGTAAAGGGGAAGGACCAGTAGTTTCCTTACTCCGCCCTGCAACATATTTTGCAAAACATCAGCAATCGTGGGCGTGCCGTAGCGCATGGCGAATTCCACTGTAACTCTTTCGCCGAATTCAGCCTGTAAGTTATTGCGCAGCGCTGAGGTCTGATCTTCAGTGTGGTAGAGCAGGGGAGAGCCGCGGTCTGTCCAGACGGTGCGATAAGCAGCGGCTGATCGTGCCGGACGAACATTGAGAATCACGCCGTTGAGGATCAGCCACCAAATGGGGCGCGGTATCTCTACTACGCGATGGTCCCACAGGAACTCCCGCAGGAAGCGGCGACAACCCTGTTTGTCGGGCGATGCGGGGGTGCCCAGGTTAGTGAGCAAGACGCCGATTCGTGGCGCTTGGTCGTGGTCGAAATTGTCGGTGCCAATGAATGCCATGTTGTGACCAATATACGTTTGCTGGTGGTGAAAGCCAAGGCGTGAGTGCCTGCGGGCGCGCAGGGTGCGCTGCAACTACTGGGTAGTACGACCCGTGTCCGCCATTGGATGAGAGTTTACGGGCAGCAGCCAGGCGCCGGGTTTCCTGCGCTTCGCTGCAAGCATGTGCCCCTGTTGTGCGCGCCCCTATCCCACACAACGCTCACTCGCGCCAGTGATTAGGATACACTGTTAAAAACATTTGCAGTGCGTGACCGGAGCAAAAAGCCATGCCTTACAAACAGATTTCGATTGACGATACTAAAGAATTTATCGACGCCGGTGGTGTCACCGTTGCCGATATTCGGGACGCCGGCGCTTATCAGGCAGGCAGTATCGCCGGCGCCATTAATATTCAACAGGAGACGATGGACACATTTTTAGCCGACACTGACAAAACGCTGCCCTTGATCGTGTGCTGCTACCATGGCCACGCCAGCCAGAACGCCGCAGAATATTTTTCCGAGCAGGGTTTTGGTGAGGTGTACAGTGTGGCGGGCGGTTACGAGGCATGGCGACAAAAATACTGAGCTTGACCGAGCTGGCTGCACGTATTTTTCAGTTGCGTTTTTTGTTCTTCCTCTTGCTCTGGCGAGGGTGGGGTCGGAGTAAATGCCCGGCCAGCATTCGTTGCGGCGAAATTGCTGCTCTGAGCGCAGGGCTTGGCTGGCACCGGGCGACGCGGTAGGCCGCCCAATGAATCCGCAGATTGAAGGCCAGCGTACGTCGTATGACGTGAATTTATATGCAGGCTTTGTCACGCTAAGCTAGTATAGAGCCATTGTGTTTCCACCAGACGTTAAGAGATAGCTATGTCACTGGATTTTGACAGCGCCCGCCTGCCCAACCCCAACTTGCGGGAAGAACATCATGAGTGGCGCACCCAGTTGCGCCGTTTTATCGACGCCGAAATCATGCCCTACGCAGAGGAGTGGGATGAGGCTGGCCACATTCCTATCGAGCTTTGGCCCAAGACGGCAAAGGTTGGCTTGCTGGGCTTGGGTTATCCGGAAGAATTCGGCGGTACCAGTGCAGGTATTGATTCCTGGTACCACTGGATTGCCAATGAGGAACTGGCGCGAATCGGGGTGGGTGGAATTCCCGCAAGCCTGATGGTCCATGGAATAGGGTTGCCGCCAGTGATCAACTGGGGCTCCCAGGCAATGAAAGATAGGGTTGCGCCATCCGTACTGGCGGGCGAGAAACATATTTCATTGGGCATCACGGAACCCGGCGCAGGCTCCGACGTCGCGCAGCTGTCGACAACCGCCGTGCGTGATGGTGATCACTACGTCGTCAACGGCTCCAAGACCTACATCACGGGCGGTATGCGGGCTAACTGGGTATCCACGGCGGTGCGCACGGGCGGAGAGGGAGCGCGGGGCGTTTCCATGCTGTTAATTCCGACTGATGCTGACGGGTTTAGTCGCACCCAGCTGGATCGTAAGCAGGGCTGGTGGGCATCCGACACAGCCACGCTGTATTTTGACAATGTCAGGGTGCCTGTCGCCAATCTCATCGGCGAGGAAAACAAGGGTTTCCTCGTTATCATGACCAATTTCAACAGCGAGCGCATGTTTATGGCTGCGGCAATGGAGGCGCTCGGACGAGTCTGTCTTGAGGAAGCGGTGCAGTGGGCTCAGGAACGAAAGACGTTTGGCAAACGCCTTGCTGATCACCAGGTGATTCGGCACAAAATCGCACAGATGAAACAGAAGTTGAACGCTACTCAGGCATACATAAGAGTGTGCTACGAGTCCTTTGAAATGGGGGAGCCCAACCCGGGTGATATCGCATTGTTAAAGGTACAGGCGAGCGAGACAATGGAGTTCTGCGCGCGTGAGGCTATGCAGATTCTTGGCGGCATGGGCTATATGCGCGGCAGCCGCGTCGAGCGTATTTATCGTGAGGTGCGGGTGAACGCAATAGGTGGCGGCTCCGAGGAAATCATGCGTGACCTCGCGTCGCGCCAGTATGGCGTATAGCCGACACAGGATTAAACAATGAAGCTATGGCATTGCAAGGGGGCTCGTTCCCTGCGCCCTCTCTGGACTCTGGAAGAGCTCGGGCTGGATTATGAAGTGGACATTCTGCCCTTCCCGCCGCGCATATTTCAGCGGGAGTACCTGGACGTCAACCGATTGGGTACGGTGCCGTTTTTTGTCGACGGCGATACGGAAATGACCGAGTCGGTGGGAATTTGCCAGTACCTGGTTGATCGCTATCAACGCTATGACTTTGGCCTCGAGCATGCGCACCCGGAATACGGAGCGTATCTCAACTGGCTGCACCATGCGGACGCAACCTTGACCTTCCCCCAGACTATTGCGATGCGCTACTACATTCTGGAGCCGGTGCCCGAGAAGCAGGCAGTGGCAGATGACTACCGCAAGTGGTACCTTTCGCGACTTCGCCGCCTCGACAGCCATCTCGAGCGTCATGAGTTTCTCGTCGATAATCGCTTTACGATTGCCGACATTGCGGTGTCCTATGCCCTGTATTTGGGTCGGGTATTGAAGTTTGACGAAGACTATAAGCCCCAGACGGCAGCCTATCTGCACCGCCTGATGGAGCGGCCAGCCTTTAAACGCGCGGATGAACAAGGGGAGTCGTCCATGCTCTCCGCGATGGAGTGAGACAATGAGTGTAAGCGAGCTGGAACTGACTGAATTCAGGGCAGAGGTCTCTGCCTGGATGCACGAGAACAACCCGAAAGATCCCGGTTTTCTGCTGCCCCAGACCTTCATGGAAGTGGGGGACGAGCGGCAGCTCGAATTCCTGCGAGAGTGGCAACACAAGGTTTGGGCTGCAGGTTACCTCGGTATGGCCTGGCCGGAAGCGTATGGCGGGCGGGGCGCTGATCCGGCGTTCCAGACTATTGCAGATCAGGAGATGCGGCGCCACGCGGTGCCCATTAGTTTCAACATCATCGGTCTGGGCTGGGCTGGGCCGCTGATAAACGATATCGGCACAACCGAGGAGAAAGAAAAATACCTCAAGCGAATTCTCACGGCGGAGGACGTCTGGTGTCAGGGTTTTTCCGAGCCGGAAAATGGGTCCGATTTGGGCAACGCGCAGACACGCGCAGTGCGCGACGGCGACGAGTACGTCATTAACGGCCAGAAGATATGGACCACCATGGGTAACTTCGCTCAGTACATGATCCTGCTGGCTCGCACCAATCCGGATACTCCCCGTAAATATGATGGCTTGTCTTTTTTCCTTTCCCCGATGAATATCGCGGGGGTTGAAACACGGCCTATTCGCAAGCTGACCGGAGAATACGGTTTTACCGAGACCTTTTTTACCGATGCACGGATTCCTGCAAACTGCCTGATGGGAGAAGAGGGCCAGGGTTGGAAAATTGCGATGCAGACCCTGCAATACGAGCGCGGTGCTGAGGCGGGCGCGGCCGGCGGTCAGATGATGGTTCGCGTGACAGTCGAGGATATGATTAACGAGTTGCAGGGCGTCAGCCGCGATGAGGCGGCGGTTTTGGAAGACCCCTTGCTGCGCGATGAGCTGGTCAGGGCAGTGATGGAAGAGAAATCGCAGATATTGGGTGTAAGGCGCGGTGCTATTCCGGGCTTGTCATCAGATTATCCGGGTTCTCTGCTTCTGTCAGGTAAGTTGCGCATGTCCGAGTCAACGCGTCGGATGCGACAGCTTGCCATCAAACTGCAGGGTGCTGAGGGTGCCTTGTATGTCGGTGATGAGGAAGCGAGGCAAGGCGGTTTCTGGCAGCGTGCCTACCTGAACTCTTTTTCCGCCACTATCGGTGGCGGCACCAGCCAGGTACAAACCAACATAGTAGCCGAGCACGTGCTCGGATTGCCGAAGTAACGGGGGCGGCGACAATGATTATTGGCAATACCACGCTGACGCTGACTGAAGAACAGGGCATGCTCATGGATGTCGCGCGGGAGTTTTGTCGCGACAAGTCGCCGGTCAGCGCCGTGCGCGAACAATTGGACACCGAGCTCGGATACGACGCCGGTGTCTGGAAGGAAATGATTGCTCTTGGCTGGACCGGCATTGCCTTGCCTGAGCATTGTGGTGGTTCTGGCCTTGGCGTGAGCGCCCTCGTGCCAGTGTTTGAGGCGATGGGGCGGGCCCTGCTGGGCACGCCGCTGCTTACCACATCCCTCGCAGCGCAACTTGTCATGCGTGCAGCCGGAGCTGCGCAGGAATCCGTACTGGCGGATATTGCCAGCGGTAAGATCGCTACACTGGCGCTGACCGAGGACGCCGACTGGGGACGTGAGCATTTTGCGGTGAGCCTGGACAAGAACGGTACCCTGTCGGGCATGAAACGTTTTGTGCCGGACGCGGCAGTGGCAGAACTGTTCGTGGTGCCGGTGCAACGTGAGGGGGAACTGGTGATTGCGCTTGTCGGCGCATCGCAACTGCCCGATGGCGCGATCCGCCCCAATACTCTGATAGACGAGACCAAGCGAGCGGCCAATGTAGATTTCACCGGTGTTAGGGTGGATGAGAATAGTTTGATTTCGGGCGAGCAGGTAGCGAATGCCATCAACGATACGCGCCTTATTGGCGCCCTGCTGGTCGCTGCGGAGGCAACAGGGTCCGCGGGAGCGTGCCTGGATACGATCGTCGAATACCTGAAAACGCGCAAGCAGTTCGGTAAGCTCATTGGCTCCTACCAGGCCCTCAAGCACCCCACTGTAGACATTTTGATCGATACGGATTCGTCACGTTCTTTTATCTATCACGCTGCGACCGTGGTCGGGGATGAAACTCTGGATCGGGACGGTGAGATCGCCTGCCGTATGGCCAAGGCACAGGCTACCGATACACTGCTGCAAGCGGGCGATCGAGCAATACAATTTCACGGTGGGATGGGTTTTACCTACGAGTGCAATGCGCAGTTGTATCTGCGTCGCGCCCAGTGGAGCCAGCAGCAGTTTGGTGACGCTCAACATCACCGCACGCGCCTGGCGAAACTTTTACTGGGCTAGCGTGACTCTGGATCATCGGGTCGGAAACCTGGTGGTCGATGCTGGTCTTGTCGCTTTCTCACTCTCGATCCTGTAACCCATGACCAAGAAACCACCAAAACAAAAAGGGAATATTCTGCCCCGCTCGCTGTCGATATCACTCGCCGGTGCCCGCGCTGGTGGCGCGCTGGCGGCAGACAGTCTGCTGCAGCGCGTTATGGGACGCGATTCCAGTGATTCCCATTCACGTTTTGCCCGCCGCGAAGCTGAAAAGTTCGTGCAGGAGTTGGGCAGGCTCAAGGGTACCTATATCAAGATCGGTCAGATGTTGGCGTTGTTTGGCGAGCAGTTTCTCCCCGCGGTGTTGGTCGATGCGCTACGCGACCTGTCAGACAGAACCGAGCCCTTGCATTGGGAAGCGCTGGCGCCGTCTGTGCAGGCGTCACTCGGTGATCGCTACCGGGAGCTGGATATCGATGCGGAGGCAGTGGCCGCAGCGTCTCTGTCTCAAGTTCATTTGGCTAAAATACGCGACAGCGGTGAGTGGATCTGTCTCAAAATTCAGTATCCGGGGCTCGCCAACCTCATCGATGCTGACTTCGACGCGGTGGTGCGGATGTTACTGCTGGCGCGCTGGGTGAAAGCTGGCAGAGATTTAGATGACTGGCTGTCTTCCATGCGCGTGCACCTGCACAACGAAATTGATTATCGTCGAGAAGCCCGCTATACGGAGGAAGTTGCCGCGTTGCTGCACGACGTGGAGGCGCCTCTGGTCAATTATGACGTAGCAGAACTCTATCCGCGTTACTGTACGGATACAGTGCTTGCGATGGAGTTTATCGAGGGGGTGCCGGTCACCGATCCCAGCGTATCGGGCCTCTCGCAAGCGCGCCGCAACGCATTGGGCAAGGGTATGCTCGCGTTGTTTTTCTGTGAGGTCTACCGCTGGGGCGTGTTGCAAACAGATCCCAACTTCGGGAACTACCTGTTACGGCTGGACGATCGACGCAAGCGCGAGGCCCGGGATGACCTCGTCCTTCTGGACTTTGGGTCAGTGCTGGATTGCCCCGAGGATTTTCTCTTACACATGCGCAATACCATTGCGGCGGGCCAGCAGCAGGATAGACAGGGGCTGGTCGATGGTCTTGTCGGGCTTGGCTGCCTGAAGCGCGATGCCAGTGACGAGGCGCGCCGGTTGTTTGCCGATTTTTGCCTGCACCTGCTCGAACCTTTACGGCCGCCCGAGCAATTGCCGGCCGAGTACCTCAATGCAAACGGAGAGTATTGCTGGGGCAGATCGCGATTGATGCGGCGGGCAGGCAAACAAGCGGCGGTGTCGAGCGCAAGCCGCCATTTTGCTACGCCCTCAAGAGATTTTGCGCTGATCGCTCGCAAGCTCACCGGCGTATATAATTTTATTGCGGCACTGGACGCTCAGTTCAACGCCTACGACATGGTTGAATCGCATATACGGGATTGGCGAGAAAGGGAACGTAATGGCGCGTAAGTCGCAGGGCAAAGGCAAAGATAAGTCGCGGGCGGTTCCGGCATCCCGGTCTAGTCGTTTTGCCAGTATGGCTCGTCTGGCGGGAGGCGTTGCAGGAGGAATGATCGCGGAGGGCACACGGCAGCTGCGTGCCGGCAAGCGACCCACCTCCCGCGATTTGTTATTAACGCCCGGCAACGCGCGTCGGGTGGCCGACCAACTCGCGACTATGCGCGGTGCCGCAATGAAAGTTGGCCAGATTCTGTCTATGGACACCGGGGATTTTTTACCCCGTGAACTCACTGACATCCTTGCACGGCTGCGCGACGATGCCAGGCACATGCCCCACGAGCAATTGAATAAGGCAATGAACGAGGCCTACGGCTCCGAATGGGAATCTCTGTTTTATGGATTTGATATGACCCCTATCGCAGCCGCCTCGATCGGCCAGGTACACCGGACGATTTCGCCTGATGGGAGGGATATAGTGCTCAAGGTGCAGTATCCCGGTGTGGCGGATAGTATCGAAAGCGACGTCGATAACATCGCCAGCCTGCTGCGTCTGTCGGGGTTGTTACCCGATGGCATGGATATCAGCCCTTTGCTGAAGGACGCCAAAGAACAGCTCAAGGACGAGGCGGATTATCTCAAAGAGGCCAAATACCTGCAGGATTTCCGCCGGAAGCTTGGGGATGACGAGCGCTATATTTTACCGGAGGTTTTGCCGCAGTTGACCCGGCGCAATGTGTTGGCGATGACGTATGTGAGCGGCCAGCCTATCGACAAGCTGCGTGATGTGCCGCAAGCAGAGCGTGATAGAGTGATGACTGCCCTGTTTGAGCTGATGTTGCAGGAAATGTTTGAACTGCGGATGATGCAGACAGACCCCAATTTTGCCAACTATCTCTATCGTCGGGACGGAGGCAAAATCGTGCTGCTGGATTTCGGGGCGACGCGACGGTTTCGTGCCGGGTTTGTGAATGACTACAAGAAGCTGGCCATTGCTGCCATCGCCGGCGACGAGGAGCGTCTTGTCGCCGCGGCTGAACGACTGGGCTATGCCATGGGTGAAACGGGCGGCGATTATCGGGCACTCGTCATGCGATTTCTGTCGTTGGTCATGGAGCCAATGCGAGAGGACGTGGCCTATGATTTTGCCGGCTCAGACATGGCGGCGAAGATGTCTGTCATGGCGGAGGACATTACCCGCTTTCGCGACGCCTGGCGCGCTCCGCCGATGGATGCGATTTATTTTCACCGCAAGGTGGGAGGCATGTTTATGTTAGCAAGCCGTCTGCATGCACGCGTTAATGTGCATCGCTTGTTGCAACCTTATCTCAGCTGAGATTTTTCAGTTGTTCCCTGTGCACCCCGCAATTTATGTTGGTTTCAAAGCGTATGCATTATCTGTGCAGAGTTATCTGGGTCATCAGCGTGGGCTGGCATCGTTTCCACCTCAGGCGTTTGGTACGGTAAGAGCTCAAGGAGCACTGCGGAAAAATGCTCCACCCGCTTCGAGGAATGAAGCAGATGGAGCAAGGGCGCCCAATCTTATCCGGCGTGGGCAATGCGCGGTTTCTCGCTGACTCTTTCTCTGCGAATACGCAGGAGCAGTGGCACCAGCACTACCCCTATCGCAGGTGTAAAGATGGCGAGCAGTAACAACAGGGTGGATACCACGCCCATGCTGTCCAGCGCATAACCTAACAACGGTCCGCTACCAATAAAGATGACTCTAACGCCAAAACTCACCAGTGAGTTAACGGTCGCCCTGAAGTTGCCCGGTACCCGTCGGTTCAGGGCCTCGTAAAACAGACTCATGCTCAGTCCACGTGAAATCTGCAAGGCAAAGCCGAAGGCCACGCCGATCCAGCCTGGGCCCAGCGCCATCCCGGCTAGACCAAGCAGAGGCAGAGCGCCGATTATGCAAAGTACAGCGCGGGTCCCTATGCGCTGTTCCAGCGTGCTGGCAAACCGGGCGGCGACGCTCACTGTAAGCGCAAACGCCGCCCAGATGTAGCCGTACCATGCGGTCGGTATACCCTGGTATTCCCAGTATTTCTGGTAAATCCAGAAAACATATACCGCCAACAAGCCAAATACGGCGATCGCCAGTGCCGTCCACAGCACCACGGGCTTGCCAAATAACAGCAACTCGAGAATGGAGCGCGCGTTGCTGTTGTGGCTGACGTCTATCCTGGGCTGCGGCACTTCAACCAGCATAAATGCCAGGCACAGGGGCAGTATTGAAACAATGGCCTGGGCTGCTACAACGGTTTCAATAGACCACAGCAGCAAAATACTGGCAACAATGCCCGCAATCCCTGACGCGGCCGCCTCAACCGAAATGAGCCGGCTCAAAGACTTGCTCGCTGTAGCACCGCCCGGAAGCTTTTGTTCCTGCAAATACACTTCCGTATCGTAAAGGAGCGCAAGGTCCGCGCCGGATACCAGGCTGTAACCGATGCCGAGAATGGCCTCGTACAGCAGGAAATCGACGAATGACTCCGCCTGCCACAAGCACAGGAATCCCACGGCAAAGAACGCCGATCCCAACAGGATGGCGCGGCGCCTGCCCCAGGTGTCTGCGATATAGCCCGATGGAACCTCAAACATGGCGATGGTCAGCGCAAACAGGGCCTGTGTTTGCAGTACCTGGCTCATAGACAGGCCATGGCCCTGCAGCAGCGGCACGTAAACGGGTGTTACCACCATGAAGCTGTTGAAAAAGCCCAGCAGGTAGATGGTCTTGATATTTTTGTGAAGTGATCTGCTCACGGTCCTGTCCCGGTAAGTCCGGGAACCAGAAAAGAGACAGTTTTCATGAGAACAAAAAAAAGGCCTCCGGAATCTGGTTCTCGGAGGCCTTTTTTTAACGATAATTAAATCAAGTGCTTCCTGAAACCAACCTGTGCGACCACAGGCAGACCGGCATCACGGCGATCGAGCCGTGGCGCGTGGTCTTGCTAGTCTGTGTCGCAAAAATGGCTTGCATGGTATTCACTTTGATAGTTTGAGGTGTGCCGTCAGGCAGGCGCGCATACTGCGCCTGTTTCAGGCTCGGGTCAATTAGAGATTAGCAGCGTTCCAAAAATTCACACTCTGTGCAGCGTGGTGAAGCCTGCTTAATTGCGCTATCTTCAGGGTTGCCGAAAAAGGAGAAACGTATGTTACGACGCGCCGTTGTGCTGTGGATTGCCCTGTTAGTGACGCCCCTCACCTGGGGTGATGAAATGACCGCTGCGGCGGAAATGTTCTGTGAAAAAGTGAAAGTGTGCGCTATGGCGCAGATGGCAGAGGAGGATATGACCCCGGAAGTGCGGGGAATGATGGAACCCATACTCAATAATATGTGTAGCAATATACAAAGTCGTGTCCTCGGGAAGGTGCCCGAGGGAAGTCCTCTTTACGGCCCCGCCATTAGCTGTATGCGCAGTATGGAATCGCTTACCTGCGCACAAATACAGGATTTGGCGTCGTCGGAAACCGCCGAGTGTAAGTCTTTTCGTGAAAAAGCGGAGGCCGCGTCAGCACAGGGCTGAATGCATAGCCCGCCCGGCAGGAAAAGAGGTCGAGCATCGTGTTACCCGTCACCAACCCCTCGCGCACCGGAAGGCGTATTCTCAAACGTCTTCTTTATTCGACGCTGACGCTGCGCGATGCCTTCATGATACTGCTGGGCAAGGTGCAACCCACTATTGCCTTTACCGTGGAAGAGCAGCCTTGCTCGGTGTATTTCAATTTTCGTATTCGTCCTGATCGGAAAGATGCATTTTCCCGTTATATTAATCTCGCCAATGGTCTTGAACTGGCGTCCATACGGTGCCTGGAGGGCGAAGAGCCCGATCTGTTGCTAACCCTGAACGTGTACCGCGTCAGCGGCCTTGTCAGTGGCCTGCGCGCGGAGTGGTCGACCTATATCAGGGACGCAGAGGGCAAGCCACGCTACATGGTCGTAGAGGCCCGTTGCGGCAGCGGTTCTATGGACCCCGTGAATTTATTTACCCAGCCGGACAGGGTAGAGCACGTTATGACGGCTAATCGTGTCGATACTCTGGTGGCCTCCAACGAGGGTGACCTGTTTCGCTCCGGTTTCGTAATAGCGGATGACGATCCGTCGGTAGCGGTTCACAAGGAATGGATTATTGCGAACGACACTATTTATTGGCGCAATGGTATTTACGACCGGACGTACTACGATGCCAGTATGATTGATGCGCCGGTACGGAGTATTCCGCTGAAATCTGTCACTATCCGTGATCTGACCCATTGGGCGCCCTTTCTGGAGCCCGAGCCCAAACATGTGCTGAAATACGAGGGGCCGCTGCACTTTATGATCAACCCCTGGGTCAATATCTAGGACAGGTGCCTCCGCGGGTCTAAACAAAGCCGCCTTTGCAGGGTATGCTGTCGGCGTCACGATTCGATAGCGAGTGCGCCATGAACCCTTCTTTCACAAAATTTGTCAGCCTGTTGTGCATTGCCCTAATGACCGCTGCCTGCAGCGACAGCAGTGATAATGGCAGCGGTGCGGATGCCGTCTCTATCGCTGCTCTCCCGGGAGAGTCAGTGTATGAGGCGGCGAATGCCTGTGTGGCGATCTCCCCGGATGAGGGTAAACATTACATCAGAGGCACGGCCTCCCGCCCCGACGATAACGGGGGTGGCGCAGAGGGTGCAGGCTGGGAGATAGATTTAGCCAGTGCAGTCGTCGCAGAGCTATCTGATGCAGGCCGTTTCCTGTTGCGACCATCCGATTTGGGCAAGTACTTGATTTACGATCAGGGGGGTAACTACCTG
>JAAENL010000480.1 GCA_024224435.1 Halieaceae bacterium | reverse complement strand
GTCCCAAAGAGCCTGAATTGTTTGCGTAAGTTTGCCACCTGTCCCACTTTTGGTCGAATTTTTGCTTCGCCCTATTTATCCGCATTGTTAAGGTACAGCACCCAGAATCCAGTAGAACTAGGAATTTTACGAGCGGGCAAAGAGTGCTTACGCTGTCATCACCAGCAGTGAGACGGCGCTATACGCCAATATCATTCTTCAGAAGGGAGTTGTAACTAGCGGATAACATCAGCACTCAGGGTATAGACTTTCCAGCTCCCGTCCCAATCTGTCACCAGAAATCACAGGTTATGGGGCGGGAGCCGGTTTTTCGCGCATATCTTGAGGAAATCGTAGTCTAGAAAGGGACCTGTTCTGTGAATTGACAGGGTATTCGATACTATGGTATACCATGTGACCACATTGAAGTCTCGTTATTTCATCCTCAGTTCAATCTGCCGCAATGAGTACGAATTTCCCGGACATCACCCCTTTAGAGCGGGAACAGCGCCTTTACGAACGGGTTGCCGACAAAATCCTTTTGCTGATCCAGGATGAGGTATGGCAGCCGGGTGACAAGATACCACCGGAACGAGAGCTGGCACAGGGGTTTGGGGTGAGCAGAACGGTGGTGCGAGAGGCCGTGAAAGTGTTGGAGGCGCAGGGAGTGTTGGAGTCAGCCACCGGCAGTGGCGTTTACGTACGGGCCGCTGATTCGAGCGTCGTATCGAAGTCGATCCATACCTATTTGCAGTTACTCAGCCAGGATGATGTGGAGATCCGGGTGGCCGAAATTCGACGGGTGCTTGAAGTTGAGATCGCCGCCCTGGCCGCCCTTCGCGCAACCCCTGAACAGCGCCGAGAACTGCAGGCGATCTGCGCTGAGATGCGCCGGTATGCCAATTCAGCCCGCACCCTGGCCGAACTGGACTTCAGATTACACTTGACTCTGGCCCGGTCTACCCAGAACGATCTGTTTGAGTTGTTGTTAACGCCACTGATGGAACAGTTACACGATTATTATCTCTATGTCTGGGACAGCTATGGTGAACGGCCACCGGACAAGGTATTCGCACAGCATGAAGTGCTGGTACAAGCTGTAATGGCAGGAGATGCTGCTGCGGCCCGCCAGGCCATGTCCGACCATGTTGCATACTCAAGCGAAGTCCTGGATAATCGGCTAAAATTACTCAATAAGGACGCCAACGATGAATCATAACGCCCTACCGGCCCCTTTTGTCGATCAGGAAGAGATCGCCTGGGAACCCCATCCTCGCTACCCATCCGTGTTCTTCAAGCCACTCATCAGTGGCGCCGATAACGAATTCACAAGTATCGCCCTGGTGCGATTCCCGCCCGGCGGTGTGATCGGCATCCACATTCACCCCAAAGAAGTCGAGACCATCTACGCACTATCAGGCGAAGGCATTTTTACATTGCAGGAGCAAGAGATGTCTTTCAGTGCTGGCCAAATCGTATCCGTACCGATCGCTATGGAACATGGTTTGCGCAACGAGTCCGCCCAGGATCTCGACATCATGACGATCTTCACCCCGCCATTGTTCTAGAATCAGTAGATCGGTAGACCGGTAGACCGGTAGATCGGTAGACCGGTAGATCGGTAGACCGGTAGACCAGGATCTGCCGTCAACGCGAACATAGAGGCGCAATCTGTTGGGCCTGCAGACTGGACTATCTTTCGATCCCACGCGCCACGCGCCACGCGCCACGCGCCACGCACCACGCACCACGCACCACGCACCACGCACCACGCACCACGCACCACGCACCACGCACCACGCACCACGCACCACGCACCACGCACCACGCACCACGCGCCACGCGCCACGCGCCACGCGCCACGCGCCACGC
>JAAENL010000479.1 GCA_024224435.1 Halieaceae bacterium | reverse complement strand
TGGAAGGGCGGCTAGATCTGGCAGTTGGCAACGGGTGAAAAACAGACCGCCGAGGTGTTGTCAGATTATTAGACCTAAGGGGCAGGAGAGTATGTCGATACATAGATGGGCAGCAACAGTGGTCTTGCTGTCCTTGCCAACAATGGGCCTATCGGCTGTCTTCGATGAAGCCGGTGCGCGAGTCGGTGCAGTGCAGCTAGGACTGCGGCCGCAGCAACTGGTGCAGCAGCTAGCTGCGGGACCGTTGAAAACGGAACTGCAGGCGTGCCTCAGAACAAAAAGAATATTTTATCCCACCCGATTTTCCATCGGACACCGAGGTGCACCATTATTTTTCCCTGAGCATACAGCTGAATCCTATCGCGCGGCCGCAGCCATGGGTGCCGGTATTCTGGAGTGCGATGTAACTTTTACTCGAGACAGGCAATTGGTCTGCCGACACGACCAGTGCGACTTGCACAGCACTACCAATATCCTGGAAACGGATCTCGTGGAAACGTGTGTCCAGCCGCCTGGACAGCAAGTGAATGGCGCTGACTTGGACGCGCAGTGTTGTACAAGTGACATTACGCTTGAAGAATTCAAGAGCCTCAAGGGGATAATGCATACCTCCAGCTCTAATTTACGCTGGGCAGACGAGTTAATTGGCATGAAGTCCCCGCTACGAGATTTGCTACCTCGGCAAGCGGGTGGCACCTTGTTGTCTTTTTCGGAGGCCTTGCAACTGTTTCGTGAGTTAGATGTGGGAGTGGCCCCTGAGTTGAAGTCGCCGCGGGTTTCGATGCCATTTCAGGATGAGTACAGTCAACAGAACTATGCGGCGCAGCTAGTCAGTGAGGTGAAGGCCTCGGGCATAGCGGCTGAGCGGGTTTGGCTACAGTCGTTTTCATACGACGATGTTCTGTACTGGTTGAAAGCCTATCCGCAGTACGCGAAACAGGTAGTATATTTAGACGAACGTTTCAATACAGATGTGAATAGTCGGGAGTCAGTTATAGCAATGGATCCCCCTTTGTCGAGGATCGCTTCTGACGGTGTTCGTATACTCGCGCCGCCACTTTTTATGCTGTTGGGCGTTGAGGAGGGACATATTGTCCCGTCAGCCTATGCGCGCGAAGCGAAAACTGCGGGGCTGGATCTGATCGGATGGACGACAGAACGCTCCGGTTCTCTTAGTGATGGTGGCGGCTTTTACTATTCCACAGTGCAGGACGTTATTAGTAACGACGGCGATATTCTCACGGTAGTCGATGTCCTTGCTCAGCAGGTTGGTGTTATTGGATTATTTTCTGACTGGCCGGCAACAACAACATTTTATGCTAACTGTAAACCAACACTATGATCGATGGTTGCGGCTACGCCATTTAACAAAAAGTGTTGTCGCGGGTCGTGCATCACTCGCGTGCCTGTTGCGTGTACTTCGACGCGCACATGACTTAAGGTGATTAGGCGACATCTAAGGAGGAGCTGTTATGCGTGCATCAGAGGTCAGGACTGCGGCGGATGCTCGGCAGATCGTAGAGGAACGCCAACTTCGGCATGTCAAGGTCGGTGTTTTTGACGTAGATGGTGTCATGCGCGGCAAGTACATGAGCCGCGACAAATTTTTCTCTGCTTTGGACAAGGGCTTTGGATTTTGTGATGTGGTGTTGGGCTGGGATAGCAACGATCAGCTTTATGAGCAGCCTGGTGTCGATTACACGGGATGGCACACGGGTTATCCCGATGCCCCCGTTCGCGTGCTGGCCGATACCTGTCGGGAGTTGCCTTTCGAAGATGGGATGTTGATCTTCCTCGGAGAATTTGCAGGCGAGGCGGAGGGGATATGTCCGCGGGGGATTTTGCGTCGTGTCTTGGAGTATGCCGCCGAGCAGGGTCTTGAGGCCAAGGCGGCCTTTGAATACGAATTTTTTCTCTTCAGGGAAACACCCGACAGCGTGCGGGAAAAGGGGTTTAGGAACCTGCAGCCTGCAACGCCGGGCTTCTTCGGTTATTCCACACTGCGGAATTCAGTACACTCCCAGTGGTATCACGATATTCTCAGTCTTTGCGAAGAGATGGATTTTCCCCTGGAGGGGCTGCACACGGAGACGGGACCGGGCGTGCTGGAGGCCGCGATCGCGGTCGACGGGGCTCAGCGGTCGGCAGACAAGGCCGCGTTGTTCAAAACTTTTTTAAAGGTGTGGGCTCAGCGTAATGAGATGATGGCAACCTTCATGGCCCGATGGTCACCAGATTATCCCGGTCAGAGCGGCCATATTCATATTTCTCTTGTCGACGAGCAGCAGCGTGCGGTATTCCATGACCCAGGAGAGACACATCAGATGAGCGCTGCACAGCGACACTTTGTCGCGGGCCAGCAACAGTTGATGCCGGAGCTGCTGGCTATGCTGGCCCAAACAGTCAACAGCTATTCGCGTCTCGTTCCGGGCTTTTGGGCGCCAACCGATGCAACTTGGGGAGTAGAAAATCGAACCACCGCTCTGCGTGTGATACCGGGTAACGAAAGATCACAGCGCGTGGAATACAGATTGGGTTCGGCGGATGCAAATCCCTATATCGCACTCGCTGCTGCACTGGGTGCGGGGCTGTACGGGCTAGAGAACAAACTCGAGCCCTCACATCCGGTAACAGGTAATGCCTATGAGCAGCAGCATCCACCCGAACAAGCGTTGCCAGTTAGTCTGGCTGAGGCCAGTGCGAGACTGCGTGCTTCACAGGTAGCGCGCCAGCTATTTGGTGATGCCTTTGTCGATCACTACGCCACCACTCGAGAGTGGGAGCAGCGCGAGTTCAACAAACATGTCACCGATTGGGAACTCCAGCGATACTTTGAAATTATATAGAGGCACGGCCGTGAACAGTGCTACCGCCGACTGGAACTACCCTACCCGCATACTGTTTGGCTGTGGTCGCATAAAAGACTTGCCCCATTGCTGTTATGCGCTGGGTATTAAGATGCCTTTGCTTGTTACTGACCCCGGTCTTGCAGAACTGCCCCTGGTCGCCGAAGCGGTTCAGCATTGTCGCGACGAGGGACTGAAGATTGCGGTTTTTTCCGACATAAGGGGAAACCCAACGGGGTCACAAATAGAAGCCGGCGCAAAAGCGTTCCGTCAGGCCGGGCATGATGGCGTGATAGCGTTTGGTGGTGGCTCAGCGCTGGATGCAGGGAAAGCCATAGGGCTTATTGCCCGGCAGACGGTGCCGCTGTTTGAACTGTCCGAACCCGACGGCAGGCTGGAATGCGTCGACGAGAAGGCGATTGCCCCGGTTGTGGCCGTTCCAACAACCGCGGGTACGGGTTCCGAAGTGGGACGTGCGGCGGTGATCACCGACGAATTGGCCGGCAAAAAGCGGGTCATTTTTCACCCTGCCATTATGCCGGGACGAGTGATACTTGATCCGGAGCTGTGCGTGGCACTTCCGGCTGCGCTAACAGCTGCGACCGGGATGGACGCGTTGTCCCACAACCTGGAGGCTCTTTGTTCTCCCGGATTTCATCCGCTTGCCGAGGGTATTGCTCAAGAAGGTATCCGGTTGGCGTTTACCTATTTGCCTCGCGCAGTTTATGATGGAAATGATATTGAAGCCCGTGCCCAGATGTTGGTTGCTTCTTGCATGGGCGCCACTGCGTTTCAGAAGGGCTTGGGTGCCATGCATGCTCTCGCTCATGTTCTCGGCGCACTTTACGACAGTCATCACGGCTTGCTCAACGCGATCCTCATGCCGTATGTCTTGCAGGTCAACCGGAGTAAAATTTGCGATGTTCTGGAGCGCAGCTGCCGCTATCAGGGCTGGGCTAATCCCGGCTTTGATACATTCTTTGAGCAGGTGATGCAACTACGAGAAAGTGTCGGGATTCCCCACAGTCTTGCGGGCGTCATAGAGAATGATCTGCGGGCTACTGAGATAGGCACTCTGGCCGCGGTAGACGTGGCTGCAGCGGGTAATCCACTAGAGCTTGCAGCCGGGCAGTACTCGGATTTGTTTTGCAGAGCCTACACTGGCGACCTCGCCCTCGGAGAGTGAAATCGGAGACTTTTAAGAACGTGTCGACAGGGCCTTAGCTATTGGCGTAAAGAACATCCAGTGTGACCAAAAATCGAATGCCTGGATGTGCAGCGTCTGCGTGGCAATCCATCTGTCTGGTGACATACGCAAGGGAGAAAAAAGTGGGGGTGGCGAGCGCCGCTGCACGGAGCAGCGCCTGCACTGTTCACGGTCATGCAGGCGTCGATTGCCGGAAGCAGTCTGCGACGCGTGACCGCGTCAAGTGTAGGCTAGCAGCACCTTTCCCGACTTTTCCTCCAGCGCTTGCAGCTGCCGAAGTTGCTCTGGATCCAACTGCGCAGGCTGGGATGTGCTGTCACAGTCCATCGCGATGAGCGTTACGCCCAGATTCTGCTCCAGTGTCTGTAGATCTCTCAAGTCTGACGGTCCTAGCTGTGCGGTGTAAAAAAGTGAAGAATTCATGTGTAACGTCCTCCTCTGTGCGATAAAAGAGTTACGGATCTCATGCCTGTGTGGATCATGTTGCAGGCCTGCTACAGACAGTATAGCCCGGATAGGTCATGTGGCCAGCAGAGGGTCTCGGGGTGCTCTTGAGGCTTAGTCGAAAAACACCAGCAGACGCGATTCGATGCTCTCCCGGGGCGGAGCGTTTTCTGGTGAAAAGGGATCATCAAACGAGGTGTGAATTGTTCTTGTAGCGACGCCCGCAGTAGAAGAATCGTAGGTTTTAATTAGCAGCGCCTCGTCACTGGCGAGCTCAGGGTAGTAGTACCAGCAATGCGATGGGTTCCAGGTCACTAGTTCGATTTCACCGACGCGGTCCTTTGCGCGTCTCTCCGATGCCACAAGGTCCTCCGGCGAAATAGTGGTTGCGTCACAGCAGGCCATGGGACTTCTGCGCACTGCGCCTGCTACTGAACGCCACACGTTCACGATAGCGAAACGTTTGGTAAAAATGTCTTGAGCTTGTCGAGTCCCTAATAAATCGACGACACGCTGGTGGGCTGATTGGTCAGTGTAGTCGTTGTGAATGATTGCAGCGGGTTCACGGGTATTTCTGCGTGCGCGCACCTGTGCAGAATCAGACCTGAGTGTGTGATCGAATACCAAAACATCGGTCCCTCCCGACGCTTCTAATACGAGCTCCGATATTTCCTGTTCGTAGAGTCTCTGTTGAAAATTTACGCCATAAAATGTTTCAACGTTGGTGTCATGAAAAGCTAATGCAAAACTCTCTCGATCGAGACTTGCAGCGGGTCGTAATTCTCGCGCGTTTTGAACGTTGACTTTCCTTGTTTCAAAGTCCGCGCTGATATTCAGTGCGGCGTCAGCGCCAGCCTCGGAGGCGAAGTACACCGGGCGCTTCTCGCCTGCAACGAGGTATATTACCTCAATGGTGGGTGGAGTATCTTTCATAATTAAACTGCGCCAGTCATGGTGTTTTCCGGTGTACGGCTCAAAAATATGAAAAAAGTCAAAAGAACTTTCTGTTCAGTAGACTATGGCCCAAAGTATTCCGGATCTCCCGGGGCTCGATAAAAGTGCAGCGGACTGCGCTTTGCATCGCTGCCGTAATAGTGACCGCTAGTCGGCGGCATCCCGAACAGCAGGAAGAGTATTGGTACGGTCCCATATTCCGGTGACTTCATACCAAGGTCAGCGGGGGAGGCACCACTTGCTTCGGCCTGCGGCCGCGTCAAATCGGTCTCGATAAACCCGGGTGTGCAGGCGTTGACACACAACTCGGGATTTTCGCGCGCGAGCACCATCGTATACAGGCTAACGCAGGCCTTGCTGAGACCATATGCATTAATCGCTCCCAGCCCTAACGATTGGAAGTGCCGAGCGTCCTGTGGTTGAGAAATAACCGAGTGCAGTAGTGTTTCGATTTCACTCCAGTTGACTGAGGCGTCCTGAAAAAACGCACGCATCTCCTCGGAGCAAAGGCTGACAAACTTGGGGCCCGATGCGGAGGAAATATTGACAACGCGTCCCGCTGACTTGACCAGAGGAATAAAAGCATCACACACCCGTTTCACGCCGAGCGTGTTGGTATTCACAACTGCATCGATGTCGTTCGAGCCAAGGCCGATACCCGCATTATTCACCAGTCCAAACAGGGGGTAGGGGTCGGCGCCATGCCGGGTGATAACGGTGTCTCTTGCTTGTACAACCGATTGGTCGTCGGCAACATCAATTTCAAGCAGTTCCAGCCGGGAGGCACGCGCCGGATGATGCTCACAGAGTCGATCAATCGCCGCCTGACCGCGCTCGATATTCCTGACACCGAGAACGACCGCGACATCATGGTGATGGTTCAGAGCAGCCTCTACGGTAGCAAGGCCGATGCCCTTATTGGCACCTGTAATGAGTATCCGTTTCATGATTGTTCTCCAGGAGTCTCTAACTGAAACTGGCCGCTTGCCCCGCATCCGGCTGACGAGTATGTTGCAGATATCGGATTTGGGTAGCAACTGCTATCTGGATTTTGTGTGCGCCCCGCACCAAGGGCGAAATCCGGTAAAATGTTGGCGCATCTGCGCAAAGGGCCTGTATGGGCCAATCTGAAGGCGGGCTGGCCGCGTAACTAACCGTTAACCAACTCTCTAGGAGAATTCAACAGTGAAGTTTACTTACCATGCCACCATGTGTGCGCCTGACCAGTATCTGCCCCTGGCCCTTGCTACCGAGGAAGCAGGGTTTGACGGGTTCACCTTTCCAGATAGCATCTGCTACCCCCAGGAGGGATCAGACGTTTACCCCTACAACGACGATGGAACACGGGAGTTCCTCGATGGTGTGCCATTCCTCGAGCCGTTCGTGGCGATACCCTACCTCGCGGCCAGAACCGAAAAGCTGCATTACACAACGTCGGTTATAAAATTGGCGATTCGACAGCCGGTTGTCGTAGCGAAACAGCTATCCTCCCTGGCGGTTATGTTGGGAGATCGTTTCGCCCTTGGCGTGGGGATCAGCCCATGGCCTGAAGATTTTGAAGTGTGTCAGATACCGTGGGAGAAGCGCGGCAAACGCATGGATGAAATGATGGAAATCATCAGCGGGCTGATGAGCGGCGAGTACTTCGGTTACGAGGGAGAAATCTTCAATATACCGCCACTCAAGCTGTGTCCCGTGCCAGAGCACCATATACCGCTCCTCGTTGGCGGGCACGCGAAGCCCGCCTTGCGTCGGGCAGCGAGGCTGGGTGATGGCTGGGTGTCCGCCGGCTCTTCGCTGGACGAACTGCAGTCTATGATTGGGCAGATCGAAGAGTTCAGGAAAGAGTATCAGCGTGATACGGGGGCATTTCAGTATCACGCGATGACCGAAGCTGCTTACTCTGCTCAGGGGCTGGACGATCTTACTCGCGCCGGTGTCACGGAGGTCATCATTGCCTTTCGTAATCCCTACGATGGCACGCCAGATACCCAGTCGCTTGAAGAGAAGATAGGAATGATCAACTGGTATGCGGAAAATGTGATCAAGCCCTATCGCGGAACCTGAGGCGCCCGTTCCGGCGCGTTGTTAGCGGAGTCCTCGGACTTGGCTGAGTGCTAGCGATCATGGTCATGCTCGTCGGACGCGTGGCGCTGCATGGTGGCGCGGCAACGGTTCCGGTGAGTCGCAGTAGCTCAAGATACTGCGAGTCATTTTCTTCAAAACCACGTCAGGCCGGATGTGCGTAGCGGCATCATCGCCGCTTTTTAGGCCGCATAGGTTTGAGTAGGGGCGATCCGCCCCGCGTTGTCGGTCTCCCTCATTTCAATAATCCGTCCAACCTTTATCGTGCCAGACAGCTTTCACGGAGTACCGGCGTCTTCTTATAGCCGGGTTGTCCTGGCTGACTGCGACGTCGAAAAGTGGCGCCCGCTTTTAGATCAGAACGCTGGCACAGCCGCATTTTGCCCTTGCCTCATCGATTTCTGACATTTTTTGGCACAAACATTGGAGGGCACATGCCCGCA
>JAAENL010000478.1 GCA_024224435.1 Halieaceae bacterium | reverse complement strand
CAGGGAGCCCAAGCGGTGCGCAATCCATCCGGACTTGATCCGCTTAACGGCTTGGAGGTTGAACGGCTGATAGGCGTAGGGCAGTCCCAGTCTGCAGGTCGCCTGGCCACCTACTATAACGCGATCCACCCGACTATCGATCTGTTTGATGGCTTCATCATCCATGGCCGGCTCTCGGGCAGCGCCTCGTCGCTCTCACAGGAACCGCAGGCGGTAATTGAAACACCGCGCCCGGCGTTGATCCGTACTGACTTGTCTGAACCGGTCATTGCCTTACAAAATGAGACGGACGTCCCGCGTTCCATCGACGCCCGCCAGGCCGATTCCGATGTTTATCGCATGTGGGAGGTAACCGGTTCTGCACATACCGATCTATACACAACCTTAATCGGGAATGCGGATAAAGGCGACGATGATACGTATGCCGATGTAAGAGAGCAGAATGACGCAAGGCCGCCATTCATTTTCTGCGAAATTCCCGTCAATGACGGCCCCGGACAATGGGTGGCTAACGCGGCCATCGCTTCGCTGGATCGTTGGATACGAGAGGGTGTGGCGGCTCCTTCGGCGCCGTTTATGGAATGGAACGAAAGCTTGGGTGACTTCGAACTGGATGCATTCGGAAATGCCATCGGCGGTGTGCGCACTCCTTGGGTGGACGCGCCCGTCGCCACTTTACGTGGTACAGGACAGCCGCCGGCAGATGCTTTTTGCGGATTACTGGGTACGACTAGCCGTTTCGATGCCACCTTGTTGGCCGAACTTTACCCCAGCAAGCAGGCCTATGTTGATGCCATAAACCGCACCACAGACGCCGCCGTGGAAGCTGGGTTTATCCTGCCGGCAGACGCAGCGCTGATAAAGGCGCGGGCGATATCGTCGCCATTGCCTGAGAGCCACCCCGACACAGAGTAGTGCGGGCCAGGCAGCGTTTAGCCTGCTGACAACGCAAGGTAGATCAGATAGATGCAGATACCGTAACCGCCGATAAAGATCAGTGATCGAAGTTTATCCACGTCGGCGATGTACGCCGGAATGTAGGCGATACGCAGGGCTGTAAAAATCATCACTGGCATGCGAATGCTGTCCAGGTCGATGCCTCCGATGAACACCGCCAAGATCGTTGCGCTGAATACCGCAAGTGCCTCCCATGAGTTGCCCTGAGCGGCCACCGCTCGGGCGCCTGGCCCCGTCAACTGCTGCGACTGGGTGCGGGGCTCCTTGTTATCTACACTGCCGAGTTGCTTCTGGCGATAGTAGCCCGCAATCCACGCACAGCTTAGGGGTAGAATGACTAATATCAGCAGACTGGTAATGACAACGTTCATAGCGGTTTTTCCCTGTTATTTTGTACGAATGCGATCTATCGCGTTTGCTCCCTATAGTAACAGCATTCCTTACTGATCCTCGACTACAGTAGATTTCTAATATGGCCAGCGACCAATTCGGGGTCCTGCATGGGGATGAAATGGTTGTGGTCGGGGAGGTAAACATCGCGACAATCAGGCAGGGCTGAGGCCAGCTTCGACCAGGTGGGCGAGTCAAGTGGCGTATGTTGTTTTCCGTCTCCGGGCGGGGCTCTCAGGAGCGTTGCGGGCACGCTAACCCTGTCAAGTTGTTCGAAGATGTCCTCCATGCCCGAGTGATTCAGGTAGATAGCGGCCTCTTTTATTGGGTCGCAAGCCAGTTGTCTCTGCGCGCCCTGCCGCGGTGGGCGCAGAGCGTGATTGCAATAATCCCGCAGGACTTGTGGCTGCCAGGTATCGAAGGGCGCCCGATCCCTGAAACGCTGATACATTTCCTCGGCATCGTGCCACAGGTTTTTCCTGCGACTGACCGGGTGATCAGTGGCTTTAAGGCCTCGGGTTGCCTCCATGGCCTCAGCGGCTCGCTGCGGTGACATGATGACCGGGTCGATAAGAAGGATGTGTTTGAAGCGTTCAGGTGCGTTGGCCGCAATTCGGGTGAGTATATGACCACCAAGTGAATGACCGGCGCCGATAACCTGGTTCAGGTCCAGCTTTTCAAGCATCTCCTCGATGTCATTAGCCATTAATTTCCATTGCACCTCGCCATTTTGTCCGCTGCCGCCGTGAAAACGTAAGTCCACCGTATAGATGTGACGTTCCGGTAAGCGTGTGACGATTTCGTTCCAGCAATGGCGGTGAAAACCGGTGGCATGGATTAGCAGAATGGGATCTCCAGCACCGGCCCACTCAGTGAGCGACAGCGTCGTATCGGAGATGCCCAGGGTGATTTCTCTGCAACGGGTCATAAGAATAAAGATGCCGTATAAGGTAGGTGATCAAGCTGACATTGTACGGCAGCACGCTGGCGAGCGCTTGAATGTTTGCAGCATCGCAATGAGCACTATTGACGGGTTGCACCCCGTGTCCGGGGAATAAACAGGGGGCGTATATGGGGCGCGGGGGAGTCCTCGATCGGGATTCTGTGATTGGTCGGTCGCAGCGGCGGTCGCGCGACAGGGTGTCGCGGCCACGCAGGGCGCTGCAAGGGATAGCGGTAGTAACTACCCGCTGCACTGTAGTTGTAAGTAATGGCGTCATAGTCCGCCGGGTTGACCGGCACACTCTGTCGGCGCGCGGTATCCAACTGCAATTCTCGCATCTCAGCGCGGTGTAGTTCCCGTTCGCGCCGATCAGCGGCCATTCTGTCGGTAGTCTCACGCATTTCCTCCAGCAACTCGGTGGAATCGGTGGAGGTGGTTTCGTGGATCGTAATCTCAAAAGATTCTACCGCTGGCGAGTCTTTCGGGAGTGTATCGGAGAACGAGACTGCGCCGTTTTCATCCACCGATTTATAGACGGTCATCGCCAGTCCCAAGGGGCAGTAAAGAAAAAAAGACAATATGAACAGGCGTGATAAATGAGTCATAGTGTTGATTATAGGACAAACCGACGCGGCGGCGGGGGATACGCTATCGCTATCTTCAACGACTAACGCTTCACTCTTAGCAAAAGCTCGAGTCGGCTATCTGGCAGTAACACGCTGCGATCCAGAGTGAAGCCATACAACATATCCTGCAGCTTTCGCTGACTATGTGGTGCATAGCATTCGGGTTCATGACTTCGAGAGCGGCAGCTAAGTGTGTCTGGCTGCAGCACGCCGTAAAATTGGCCCTCCGGGCGGATACGTGTGTTGTGCATGGAGAACATATGGGCCAGCGTGCTCGGCTTCAGGTGCTCTCGCAGGGTGGCCATCAGAGCGAGGATGGCATCGCGTTCAAGATAATTGAAGATATCCCAGAACAGGCAGAGGTCAAACTTTGTGTCAGGTTGGATATCAAGAAGAGTGTCGACTTGTTCCTGCAGGCGAGGACTGTCCTCGGTCTCTGTCAGTGGCAGGTCATCAAACAAATCAACAAAATGTAATTTGCAACGGTAGTCGCAGAAAAAATCAACGGTGTCAGGCAGTGCCGGGCCGATGTGTAGCACGGTGAGAGGCTCACCCTCCTTGATGCTCGCAAACAATAGCGGCAACAGCTTGGATGTTTGTACAGCGTTATTGTGCAAGGCAGTGGTCTGCATGGCGATAACTCACTGCCCCGTTACAAGAGAGTGACCAGGAAAAGTGAGTCTAGACGGTTTTCAGATCCAGCCCCGAGGCTTTCAGTGGAGTGTTTCCGTCGTTTGCCGGTGGCTGTGGCGACCTTGACTGACTGGCACCTGCAGGATCCATATCGATACTGCCCTTGAAGATGGCGCCGTCTTCCAGCGTTACCCTGGGGGCTACGATATTGCCGCGAACATTGCCTGACTTGGAGATGATGACTTTTTCGTTGGCGGTGATGTCTCCGGCGACTTCACCGTCGACCCGCGCTACTCTCGCCTGAATATCTGCGTCTACCCTGCCAGCATCGCCAACAGTAACCTCGTTGTTATCAAGATTAACTGAACCCTCGACACGTCCTTGAATCAACAGATCTTCTTCGCCACTTACTTCGCCTTTTATCGTGATACTCGGTCCAATCATTGCGGCACTCCTCGCAGTTAAGGGGGTAGCTGAAGCAGGCGTCTTTTCTGGAGTAGCCTGCACGTTGGGCGGCGCTTCAGCCGAGGTATTCTTGGATTTACCAAACATTGGTTTCGCCACCGTTCCGAAATGTGGACAAATCATGCTAACAGCCTACCCACTGATTCTCCAGTGGCCGGTGAGGTAAATTGAATTCTGGTGGCGAGATCGTCGCGGACCGGGATGTTTTGGCTGGTATCGCCGGAGGGGCGCCCTGTAGTAGCTTGATCGCGGGCGCTTTGTCGCGGCATTGCCTGTCCATCGCGGGCTTGCCATGACCTTTGAATTACTCTAACCTATTTAATACGAGTGTATTAAAT
>JAAENL010000477.1 GCA_024224435.1 Halieaceae bacterium | reverse complement strand
TGCTAAGGCTTCTGCTACATCTACTACAAACACCCCGTAGGGGTGTAGTAGTGTAGCAAGTGTAGCAACCGGGAAAATGCAACAATTGCGTATTTGAAGGAAAGGAGTAAACCCGCAAGAATTGCGCGTAATGCAGATAACGTGCCCCTGGCCGAGACGCCGATCGTTGGTAGGTGTTCGCAGGTTGCGTAATGGGCTAACCTGATCACTCATCAGATGGAGCCCAACAGATGGCATGTTCCGGATGCGCTCGGCGACGAGCCAAACTCAAACGACTTATGGATTTAGCCAATGAACGATTCGAAGAACTCAAGCAACGGATTACTGGTGATCAGCTCCCGGTCAGCGATGAAGAGCGATCAGCTAGGCAAGCTTCGCGAAACGATAGAGGCCCTGGCCGATGACCTCGACCTGACCCCCGTTGCGCTATGCGATGGGCTGACGGTATCTGCGGTAGTCGACTACACACCGCTCCTGACGCGTCTGTGCGTCGCTGTGGAGCGATTGGTGGCCAAAGGCGAACCACCTAGCGTATCGGAGGAGATCGCGCCTCCTGCGTTGAATGCGAGGCCTACAGGGCTGAACAGTCGGCCTATCCTAAGTGGTCCTCGCTTCGTAGGTGATAAAGGCAATGGCTAAGTCCCGTGTCACCATGCAGCCCACCCGAGCGCGTGAGATGAGTACCCAGTCAGTGCAGATGCTGAACCCTGACGCATGGCGCGAAGGGCTGACCACAGCGCAGCGTGGGTATGGTGGGAAGTGGCAGCGTGCGCGCCTTGGCTTTCTCTTCAAAAACCCGATTTGTGAAACCTGCAAAGCAAAAGGGGTCGTCACCGAAGCAACTGTCGTTGACCACGTAATTCCCCATCGAGGCGATCAAAAGCTGTTTTGGGACACTTCGAACTGGTCTGCGAAATGCAAGCCATGCCACTCCGAAAAAACTGCTCTTGAGGAAGGAGGAATCGGCGCCGCGCGCAAAGGATGAGTAAATTTACCTTCTTGAAAAGTTATCGTGTTAGACTGCGAGCTAACACATCAAGTAGGATATGAAAATGCTCATATGCCAAGTTCCAGATTGCGATAAAAAGGCTCATTGTCAGGGCCTTTGCTCTAAACACTACTCGCGCCAAGTGCGCACGGGCTCTACCGAAAAGGTATCTCGCGCGAAGCCTATCGATCTAGTCCACGTCGGAGGGAATTACCTCCTGACTCACGCCCCAGAGCATCCGCTACGTAGAGGCAAAGCGAACCGTGTGTATGCTCACAGGATCGCTTTCTACGACGCACATGGCGAAGGCCCATTCACCTGTCACCACTGCGGGAAGCCTGTCGATTGGTCTTTCATGCATGTTGATCACCTCGATGACGATACTCAGAACAACCACCTAACCAACCTCGTCGCGAGCTGCCCTGTCTGTAACCAGAAGCGAGGCTTTCACAAGTCCAAGGCTGCCAACCGGGCACGTGGACAGAACATCACCTACGGAGGCAAGACGCTACCCGTGATGGAATGGGCTGAGATCCTAGGGCTATCACGTTCAGGGCTGAAGACACGGATGAGCAACTGGCCCTTGGAGCAGGTCATGCTCATGGCCCCAGGCTTTAAGCCCCTCGATCAGACCCACCGCGTGGCGCGCCTAAGGGAAGCCCTGGACGCTAAGGCCGAGAAGCATACCTATGACGGCAGGCAGCTTAGTGCGAGAGGATGGGCAGATCTGCTGGGCCTATCCGTCAAGAGGGTCGCCTACCTGATTCGCACCTATGGCGTCGAGGAAGGCCTGCGCAGAGCTGAGGCTTTGCCGTAAGCTTACCACCACCACCAAAGCCGCATATCCTGCGGCTTCCAGCCCGAAATACCTCTCTAATACCCTCGTTTGCCCACCACCCTCAACCTAACTCGCAGACCTTGCGCGTTCAGCATAGTTAATGAAACAAATTCTCAATAACATCATGCAAAGTGCACGATTAACGTGATTTTTGTACGTTTTTTGACCAATTTTACCCTATAAATGCGAATAACTCTCGATACCGGGGGGTACTGACGTGCCACACCGGACCCACCCCTCCTGAT
>JAAENL010000476.1 GCA_024224435.1 Halieaceae bacterium | reverse complement strand
CGTTGTCCCGGCTGATCCGGGAAGTGGCGCAACTCATTGTTTTACTGCAAAAATAGCGCTTGCCCTGTGTGCGTAATTTGCGTAAAATCGCCGCCCTCTGGACGACACAGTGGTTTTGATGCGTCCGGGTTAACTCAAAGTTTGTGCCTGGCTCTGCCCCCTTGGTATCAAGGGCTTGATGTAAATGCGAGCAGGCTAATTAAACGGAGAAGAGTATGTACGCGGTCATTGAAAGCGGTGGTAAGCAGCACCGTGTTGTGGAGGGCGAGACCCTCAAGCTGGAAAAAATTGAAGTTCCAACCGGTGAAGCGGTGGAGTTCGACAAAGTACTCATGGTGGGCGGTGATGCGGTAAAGATCGGCACCCCCCTGGTCGAGGGTGGCAAGGTCACCGCGGAAGTGGTCTCTCACGGCCGACACAAGAAAGTGAAAATTGTAAAATTCAATCGCCGTAAGCATTACCGGAAAGAGACTGGTCATCGCCAGTGGTTCACCGAGGTGAAGATAACCGGTATCAAGGCTTAAAGGGGAGCTCGACAATGGCACATAAGAAAGCAGGTGGTAGTACTCGAAACGGTCGTGATTCAGTCAGCAAACGTCTCGGTGTAAAATGCTTTGGTGGCGAGGCCGTTAAGGCGGGTAACATCATTGTGCGGCAGCGAGGTACACGCTTCCACGCAGGCGAAAACGTCGGGATTGGCAAGGACCACACGCTGTTTGCCACGATGGACGGCAGGGTTGAGTTCATTGAACGCGGGCCTAAAAACCGCAAGTATGTTCAGGTGGTGAGTGCCTAGTGGTGTGCAGCGTACGCTGATGTAAAAGGGGCCTCGTCATCTGACGGGGCTTTTTTTTATCTGGCGTAAGGTCAGGCATGGCAGGCAAAAAAATGTGGAGCAGGTTGGGTTGGAACAGGGTTTGTCCGGGGTGCCAGTGACCGGTTACACCGTAATCATCGGAATACACAATGAAATTCGTCGACGAGGCAAGCATCAATGTACACGCGGGTAAGGGCGGCAATGGCTGCTTGAGCTTCCGGCGTGAGAAGTACATTGAAAAGGGAGGTCCTGACGGGGGTGATGGCGGCGACGGTGGCAGTGTCATCATTGAAGCCGACGAAGCCCTGAACACCATGGTGGACTATCGCTTTCAGCGTAACTATCGCGCTGAGAACGGAGAGTCGGGGCGGGGTCGTAACTGCACTGGCGGGAGTGGTGCAGACCTGATACTAAAGGTTCCAGTGGGTACCACCATTCTGGATGAGGACCTCGGTGATGTGCTGGGTGATCTCTCAGTGGCCGGCCAGCAACTGGTGGTCGCCCAAGGCGGCTTTCATGGTCTTGGCAACACACGTTTCAAATCCAGCACCAACCGGGCTCCCAGGCAGACATCATCAGGCACAGACGGTGAATTGCGGCGGCTCAAGCTGGAGCTGAAGGTGCTCGCAGATGTTGGTCTGTTAGGCCTGCCCAACGCGGGTAAGTCCACCTTGATTCGGCAGGTTTCCTCGGCCAAGCCTAAAGTGGCGGATTATCCCTTTACCACGCTTGTTCCCAATCTGGGGGTGGTCAGTGTGGAGGCTCACCGCAGTTTTGTAATGGCGGATATACCGGGGCTGATTGAAGGTGCCTCCGAGGGTGCCGGCCTCGGCATTCGCTTCCTGAAGCACCTGACAAGGAATCGCATCCTGCTGCATCTGGTGGATATGGCCCCTTATGACGGTATAGAACCGCAGGAGAGTGCGCTTTCCATTGTGCGTGAACTGCAACGTTTCAGTCCAACATTGGCGCATCGGGAGCGTTGGCTGGTGTTGAATAAGAAAGATTTGCTCGATGAGGGGAGCTTTGCCGCTCGACGTCAGGCCGTGCTGGACGCGCTGGACTGGCAGGGGCCGGTGTACGAGGTTTCAGCCATTGCAGGCGATGGCACGCGTGAACTTTGCGGCGACCTCATGCGTTACCTCGAGGAGTGCCGCAGTCGTGAAGCGGCGGATCCCGCTTTGGTCGCGCAGGAGGCAGAAATGCAGGGACGTATGCAGGAGGAAGCGCGGCAGCGTATCGAAGCGTTGCGAGCGGCGCGGCGCAGCAGGTCTGCTGTAGACGAGAGCGAGGTCGATGATGACTTTGATGATGACGACTTTGATGTTGACGCAGAGTACAGGCCTTAACCCATGAGCAAACGGGACGAAATAGCCGGTGCACGCCGCTGGGTGGTAAAAGTGGGTAGTGCGTTGCTCACCGATGATGGCCGCGGCCTCGATGAAGAGATGATCGCATCCCTGGTGGAACAACTGGTTGATCTGCGCCATTGTGGATGTGAGGTCGTGCTGGTCTCCAGTGGGGCCGTTGCGGCGGGGGTGGCTCGCCTGGGATGGACGGCCCGGCCCAATCAGTTGCATGACATACAGGCCGCTGCGGCGGTGGGGCAAACGGCATTGGTACAAAGCTATGAATCCGTGTTCAAGCGCCACTCTATCGCCATAGCGCAGATCCTGCTGGTGCACGATGACATCACTGCCCGGGATCGTTACCTGAATGCGCGGGGAACCTTAAAGGCGTTATTGTCACTGGGCGTTGTACCAATCATTAACGAGAACGACACAGTAGTGACGGAAGAGATACGTTTTGGTGACAACGATACTCTTGCCGCGCTGGTGGCCAACCTGATTGATGCCGATGCACTGCTGCTTTTGACTGACCAACAGGGCCTGTATCGAGAGGATCCGCGAAAGAATCCAGACGCAGAACTGGTCGAGACGGCGAATGTCAGCGACACCTCGCTCGACGATATGGCGGGTGAGGGTGGTGTCCTCGGGCGCGGCGGTATGGTCACCAAGGTGCGCGCAGCCCGGCTGGCGGCGCGATCGGGTACTGAAACGATTATTGCCTCGGGTCGCGTGGATGAAATCATCCGCAGCGTGGCAAGAGGAGAGCAAGTGGGTACCTGGTTGCGCACCGGGCGCGAACCCGAAAACGCGCGCAAGCAGTGGCTGGCAGGAATGATGCAAACCACGGGCAGTGTCAACTTGGATGCCGGCGCGGTCAAGGTATTGCGCGAGTCAGGTCGTAGTTTATTGCCTGTCGGCGTATGTGGCGTGAATGGCAGTTTCTCCCGTGGTGATATGGTGGGCTGCTGCGATGAAAGTGGCAGCGAAATCGCCCGGGGACTGATCAACTACAGCGCGGAAGAGACCCGTCGCATCATGGGCTCTGCGTCGAAGGAGATCGATTCAATACTCGGTTACCAGGGCGAGGCAGAGCTTATCCATCGGGATAACCTGGTACTTCTATGAGGCATTTCCGTGGCGCGTTGCTCGCCGCAGGCAATCGGGACATTGACCAATCGCTGCGGTCGCCTAGCTCATCCATCGCCCGATAGGCGTCTTCACCCAGAGAAATTCCATCAATTTTTTCATACCCTCGGCACTTTTGGTGTCGTACGGGTAGCCATTTTGCATCTTGCCACCGAAGCGATCGATGACGATGGGCATCTCGTGACAGTAGCCGCGCAGACCCTTTTTACCGTTGACCTGGCCGAGCCCCGAGTTCTTCTTACCACCGAAAGGCGCGGCGGGGATGCCATAACTCACCGCCATGTCGTTGACGCTGCAGGAGCCGGTATCAATGGCTGAGGCCATTCGGTATCCCTTGTCCTTGTCCTTGGTCCACACATTGCCGTTCAGGCCGAATTCGGAATCATTAGCCAAGCGCAGGGCCTCTGCCTCGCTATCCACTTTTTGTATACAGAGAATCGGCCCGAAGGTCTCCAGGATCATGATGTCCATGGAGTTGTCGACGTCGGTGATGACTGTGGGCTCGTAGTAGAGCCCGGGCAGTTCCGGGTTGCGGCGTCCGCCCATATGTATGGTGGCGCCCTTGGCGCGGGCGTCCTCCACATGAGCCTCGATAATCGCCATTTGGCGATCCCAGAATACAGCGCCGATATCTTCGTCCCAGCCGTGCTTTTGCCCCTGACGCAGGGCCTTGCCCTTGTCCAGTATCAAGCGCAGGAATTCGTCGTAGACGTCCTTGACGACATAGATGCGCTCTGTGCCACAGCAGTAGTGCCCGGTGTTCATGCAGGAGCCTACCCATGCGCCATCAGCCGCACGGTCGATGTCTGCATCCGCACAAACGATCATGGCGTCGTTGCCACCCAATTCCAGCGTGACGGGAATGAGCTGGCTGGCGCAGGCCTCGGCGACCTTGCGGCCGGTGGCGACGGAGCCGGTAAAAGATACCTTGTCGACACCGCCGTTGACGATCGCCGCGCCGGTCTCACCATCGCCCAGCAATACCTGCAGTACGCCCTCTGGCAGGCCCGCTTGTCGGTATATATCCTCTGCCAGTTTGGCGGAGTAGGGCGTTACCTCCGAACCCTTTGCCACCACCGTGTTGCCCGCCAGAATTGCCTGCGTTGCCTGGTTCATGACAAGGACAAAGGGACCGTTCCAGGGGGTGATAAGCCCGACGACCCCCAGCGGCTTGTACATAATACGCAGCTGCTTCATTAGTTTGAGTATTCCGTGCACCTTGCGCTTTCGTGGCTTGAGGAACTTTTCTGCATTTTTGGCGTAGTAGCAGAGCTGGTCTGCTACCGAGAACACCTCCATGCTCATGGCGTCGGTGCGGCATTTGCCGGTCTCTTTGACCACTGTTTCGATGATTTCGTCCTGGCGTTCCAGCACGATTTTTAATGCTCGTTCAACGATAGTCCTGCGCTCTTTCATGCTGGTGCTGGCCCACGCGGGTTGGGCGACGCGCGCCCGGGCGATAGCCTGCTTGACATCCTCCGCATTGGCGCAGACCAGTTCCCCGGTCTCTTCGAGAGTGACAGGGCTGCGCAGCTTGAGGTGGCGGCGGGAGTCGTTCGATTCAAGTGGTTCGTAGATAGACATGGCGGTCTCCGGCAAGGGGACCCTCAACCTAATAATCAATAGTTTAACTGTCAACGTCTTGTGGCTCTGAGAGGCCTGAAATAGTCCGGCAGAGCCCCACAGGCCGAAATCCTGAACCGGGCATCGCGGCCGATGCGCTGGTAACTCACGGACATGGCGGAGATATTTCATGACGCCTGCGGAGAGCGTCATGCGCCACCGGCCCCGTCGCTTTGCAACAGCAAAGTGCAGCTTGAGCGACCGTTGCGACGCTGGCTTGTCGCTTTGCCGCAGGGTTG
>JAAENL010000475.1 GCA_024224435.1 Halieaceae bacterium | reverse complement strand
TGACGTGCAGCAGATAGCGTTTTTGGACATTCTCACGGCCTCGAAGCCAGGTTCGTCGCATGCCGCCGCGATCCAGGATGTGGGCAAAGGAACGTTCGACGATCTCATACCAATGCGCGGTAATTGAGACTCATTTTGTGGTTTCCAAGCTGAGCGATCTCTGAATCAATGATGATGGATTGTTCAGAGAGGTCACCATGGGTGCTGCGATTGCTTTGCGGGAAGATTTTACGGCTTTGGATTTGCGTCGGCTGGCCAAGGCGGGCAAGGACGCGGCCCAGGGCCGCCGGCTGCTCGCGTTGGCGGAGATTTATGATGGCTGCAGGCGGTCCGATGCGGCCCGGATCGGCGCGGTCGGGCTGCAGGTGATCCGCGACTGGGTGTTGCGTTTCAATGCCTATGGCCCGGCTGGGTTGATCGACCGTAAGGCGCCGGGTAATCCGCCCAAGCTCAACGACAGCCAGCGCCAGGCCTTAGCGGCAATTGTCGAGAGCGGGCCGATCCCGGCGATCCATGGCGTGGTGCGCTGGCGGCTTTCGGACCTGCGGCAATGGATCTGGCAGGAGTTCGCCATCTCGATGGACGAAAGAAGCATCGGCCGTGCGCTGAAGGCCATGAGCTTCGTCAGGATCACGGCGCGTCCGCGCCATCATGCACAGAACGAATGGGTGCTTGAGGATTTTAAAAAAACTTCCCCGCCCAGGTGGCGGCGATCCGCCAAACCCTCCCGGCCAATACCCCAATAGAGATTTGGTGGCAGGATGAAGCTCGCGTCGGCCAGAAGAACAAGATCACCCGGCGTTGGGCGAAGCGGGGAACCCGGCCCAGGGCGGCCAAGGATCAACGCACCAAGTCGGGCTATATATTCGGCGCCATCTGTCCCCAGCGCGGCGTCGGCGCGGCCCTCGTTCTACCCCGCTGCAACACCCAGGCCATGCAGTGGCATCTCGACGAAATCTCAACTCAGGTGATGCCGGGCTCTCACGCCATCCTCATCGTCGATCAGGCCGGATGGCATACCACCGCCAAGCTCGTAATCCCGTTCAACATCACGCTTCTGCCTTTGCCGCCAAGGTCACCGGAATTGAACCCGGTGGAAAATATCTGGCAGTTCATGCGTGAAAACTGGCTGTCAAACCGGGTCTTCAAATCATACGACGAGATCGTCGCAATATGCTCTGAAGCATGGAACAAACTCATCGACCAGCCGTGGAGAATAATGTCCATCGGTCTCAGGAAATGGGCCCATGGGTTCTAATCAACGCCGCTTGGTATTAGTCAAACACGACAAAACCAATCATCCACATGACACAGCTGCCCCCCGGCTTATTCATTGGGGCAAATGAGACTTAACAAACCATTTATTCACATTGGTTTCAGTAATATACCCGTCTCACTCAATTAACCGGTAGTGCTTCTGGCTGAGGACGCGGAAATTATCGGTGATGGTGTCGCGCCATTGGTGTGCCTTTTCGGGCACGGTGTTTTCGAAGAAACCGGTGATGGCGTCGACGAAGGCGGCGAAAGTCGGGTAATAGCGGTTGTGGGTGACGTGCTCGTGCATGACGCCCCATAATCGCTCGATCGGATTCAGATGCGGCGCGTAAGCGGGCAGGAAGTGGAGCTTGATCCGGCATTCCGGCCGCTCCAGCCACGGTCGCAGCATCTTGGCGTGGTGGTATCTGGCATTATCCAGAAAGACATGGATCAGCCGCTTGTCCAGATAGGCGCGCTGCAGTTTTTCGAAGAGCTGAAGCGTCGTTTCGGCCGAAATCCGCAAGCCTTCAACCCATGTGAAGGCGGACGTTTCCAGGTTGAAGGCGCCATGAATGTTGAGCCGCTTTCGGCCCGTGGTCGCCTTCACGGCCACTTTCTCATTAATCGGAAACCAGCCATGCGCCGGCCGGCTCTGGTGTTCCGGGTGGACGGCATCGGCGAACACCACCGTTTCATCGGGCAGCAAGCCATTCAAAAGCCGCTCATATTCGGCGATATGGGCAGCTTGCGCCGCCTCGTTTGCGCCCGCCGGCAAAGGTTTGGGCTTGCGGTAGGAAAAGCCGAGCCGATGCATCAGCGCAATTGCGCCGCTGATCGAATACTCGACGCCGAAAAGCGTCTGGATCAGCGTCCGGACCGCACCCGTCGTCTTTGGCGGATTGGTGCCAAGCTGCTCGGCAAGTCCGGCTTCTTGCTCTCGAGTCAGATGCCCGTCGCGACGTTTGTAGCCCTTCAGGCCGATCGAGGCGAGGCCGTCGGCGGCAAAGCCGCGCTGCCATTCACGGATCGTCTCGTCATCGAGATAAAGTACCCGAGCGACCGCTTCGGCCGCCAGCCCGTCGTCCAGAAGCAACAGCGCATTGGCCCGGCGCACTGTCAGGCCGGCCTCCTTGCGCTTGCGCAAAACCGCCTCAAGCGCGGCACGCTCCTCAGCGGTCAGAAATTCCCGGGTCGGTGAACTTGTCATTGCACCAAGATCATCAATCAGCGCATTCTTGCAAAGTGACAAACTGACTCACCAGCCGGGATATTCATGAGTCTGGGTATACGATTGATCGCAAGGGTGAACATTGCGTGCGCCATTTATCCGACTACAAAGGCTGGGTACATGCGGACGGCTATGCAGGCTTCAATGGGCTGTTCGGAAAGGACAAGGCTTGCGAGGTTGCCTGCATGGCTCATGCAAGACGCAAGTTCG
>JAAENL010000474.1 GCA_024224435.1 Halieaceae bacterium | reverse complement strand
TTGCGAATACCAAGAGGCAAAAGATTTCGCATTCGCTCCTCGTTCATGTGCCAACGATAGCGCCGATAGCCGGCAAAGTGTTCGTCACCACCGTCGCCAGACAGAGCAACGGTGACACGTTCTCTCGCGAGCTGGCATACTCGGTAGGTAGGAATCGCAGAACTGTCAGCGTATGGCTCGTCGTATAGGGCTGCGAGTGTGTCTAGCAAATCAAAATCATCGCTGGCGACCACTCGCTCGAGGTGGTTCGTACCGTAACGATTGGCGACCTGGCGAGCAAAGTCTGTCTCGTTAAACTGAGGCACATCGAAGCCAATGGCGCAGGTGTTCACCGGCTCACTTTGGAGTTGCGCCATCGCAGCGACCACTGCACTGGAATCCACGCCACCCGACAGGAACGCCCCGAGAGGGACTTCCGACACAAGCCGAATATCCACCGCTTCGCGCATTCGGGCAAACAGTTCCTCGCATAAATCCGCCTCGCTGCCCGTTGCCACTGGATCGAAAGGCACATCCCAGTACTCCCGCTGGTCGGGCATTGATTTACCCCGTTCCAGCAGTAGCGTATGACCGGGGCGCAACTTGTAGACGCCCCGATAAATAGTCCTCGGCTCCGGGATGTAACCCAGAGCAAAATAATCCTCAACCGCCCGTGGCTCTAATGCGCGGGGCAGCTTGGGGTGCGCCTTGAGCACCTTGAGTTCCGAACCAAAAGCTACCACTCCATCTTGCAACAGCGAATAGAACAAGGGCTTTATGCCAAGACGATCTCTGGCAAGAAAAACACATTGACGCCTGGCATCGTAAATCGCGAAAGCGAACATGCCACGAAAACGCTCCACACAGGCTTCACCCCATTCCTGCCAAGCATAGAGGATCACTTCTGTATCGCAACGAGTGCGAAACTGGTACCCAAGGCCCTTTAATTCGGCTGCCAGTTCACCGAAGTTATAAATTTCACCGTTGTATACGAGAGAGACAGCGCCATCCAAGCTGTGCATAGGTTGCTGACCGGAAGAGAGATCAATAATCGAAAGCCTGCGATGAGCGAGAGCAACACCCGGCTCCAGAAAGTCACCGCCTTCGTCAGGGCCGCGGTGAAACTGGGTCTGATTCATTTCCCTTAGCAGAGCGCGGTCGAACGCCTGATGTCCAGTAATGTCAAATAAGCCCGCTATGCCGCACATACTTTATCCAGTAATCTCCCGTTGATCCCCACTACGACAACACATCATAAACGCTCATGTAAGAAGCGACTGTGTGCTCCCAATCAAAATCCCTGCATACCTTTTGACGGGCGTTGAGGCCCTGCTCCCGACGATCCTGTTCGTCACTGAGCAAGGTGAGCATAGCGTGTTCCAGTGCGCCCTGATCGCCTACAGGCACTAGAGCGCCCGTTGAGCCATTATCAACCAGTTCTACGTTACCGCCTACTGCAGTGGCGATGATCGGGCAACCACTGGCCATCGCTTCGAGGACCGTGTTCGAAATACCCTCTCCCAGCGACGGCAACAGAAATACATCCATCAACTTGAGCAGCTCGGGCACATCGGCGCGATCACCCGTCAGCCAGACGACCTCCTGCAAGCCCAATTGGGCCGACAAACGCTCGATATCAGTCCGCAAAGGACCATCTCCGACCAAAATCACGCGCAAACGCTTCGCCAATTCAGGGTGTTTGCCTCGAAGCGACGCCACTGCTCGAAGCAAAATCTGCTGATCCTTGACAGGCGTAAGTCGACCCACAGTCCCTGCAATTAACATACCATCTAGCGCACGCCAAGAGTTGGGCAATAATGCCAAGGGCTTGGCGGCGTCAGGTGCAAAGCGCTCATGATCAACGCCATTGTATATCTGCAGAAGCCGTCCGGGGGAAACTCCCACCGATGCCGTCAACCATTGCTCCAGATCGCGGCTCACCGCGATATACCGATCGATAAACAGACGCATAAACTTTCTCAGCGCGAGGTACTTCCAGTTACTGCCGTCCAGGTCAAAAATCTCTCTGCCGTGTTCGCCGTGTACCCGCTTCAGCCCACTCAATCCGAGTGTGAACAACTGAGCCTCAAGTGCCGCGATATTTCGGCTGTGAACAATATCAGGGCGAAGCTGCTTGAGACATTTTCGCAGCCTGCGGTAACAATCAAAATCGTGACCTTCACGCATATGTAACTCGATAATTTCTACATTATCGGCGGTAATACGCTTAGCGAAACTATCCGCTTCCGTAAGGCAAATGATCAGGTGGCGGTACTTCCCGGCTGGCATCCGATTAATGATATTCACCAACCCGTTTTCCATACCACCCGTAGACAGTGTATAAATAATGTGTGCAATTAGCGGGCGGCGCTCTGAATCGACGCTCATGGCTGCAACCCGTTGTACAGCGCCTCAACATGCTTATTCAGAAAGCGCTGCATCTCCTCTCGCGTCGTCTCCAGCGACGAGCCAATCGGCGTTGCAAGTACCACGCGGTAAAGGCCGGGACCGTTTATGCCCACGCTGGTTTTCAACTGCAGTATCTTGGCTTCATAATTGTTGGACGTGCTGACACTGCCAACGAGATACCAGGACCAGACAAGCAATTCACTACCGCGCCCCCGCAGTTGCGCCTCATCGACCTCAATCGAACCACCGGGGAGAGCGACGTTGTATTTTTCCTGGCGCAGCACGCGCTCCCAACTGTCTTCCGTGGCAAACAAGCCACTGCTCCCCACAACTTCCGCATTCTCAAGCAGGCCATCGTCAAATTGAACATACAGCCCAGTCACCATACCGTCTCGCTGATAAAAAGCAGACCGCTGGCCCGCCAGGCGCGAGGGCGGTAACCAACGCCACGATGAGCTCCGTGCTGATTCCCAGACCCCTGCGGCGTCTGGAAAATCCCACGACTGCCGTTGTACATCTCCCTTTTTGGTGAACACGGTGTTCACAACCAAGGGAGCTACCGATGCAGCGGCAACAGCAACCAAACCCGCCATCACGATCGCGACTGTGGCATGGGCGACCGCAGTGGTCTCCTGCCCCTGCGCGACTGCGGCCCGTGACTCAGCGCGCTGATCCTCACGAAAAAAAGAGCCCAGCCAGAACAAAAGGAACACAACGAGACCAAAAAAAACCCAGCCATAAACCAAATGATCTGCCCCGGTTGCTATGGACATATCACTTAGGTGGCCTAACATAACTATGATGTAGGCCCGCGCACTGTTGGCGAATACCGGCACGATGGCAGACACTAGAACAAAAAGCACTCGACGCCACATGCTGCGGTAGGTGAGATACGCGTAAAGGGTTCCCACTGTTACCGATGCAATGATATAGCGCACTCCACTGCACGCCTCCACCACAGACCAACGCCCCGACGGGAGTGTAAAATGCAGCCCCTCCCGATAAACTGGGACGCCTGTCAGCTCAATCAGCCAAACTGTTGACGTCGCTGTGTACTCCATCATGGGCGCGATCAAGCCCTCCCCCATAGGCACCGCAAAGAAAAGGAAAAATAAGGGAAATGCCAAAATCCGCCCCAAGCGAATCCCGAGGACAGACCATGTTCCTACAATAACCATCGCGACCAGCGCCAACTGTTGCACGACCTGCACATCGACCACCGCAGCCATGAGCCAAACAAGCCCCACAGGCAATAAAAGAGCGCTCAACAGAAAATTCGGCTGAGGGCGCACCGTCGCAATTTCATCCCACCGAATGTATATGAGCCACAGAGAGATCGGTAAGATCAGGAAACCATGAGCAAAGGTTTCAGAGCGTGCCCAGATGGCAACCATGGACAGGGCGGTAGCGTGATACACAGATAACAACGCCAGAAAGAAAAGGCCGACAATCCACATGCCAGCACGTGCATCTGCGCGCCCCAAAACTGATTCTGCGGACATTCTCTCCTACCCTAGCGAACGGGCGAGAAACGGACCAACAAAATTAGCCACCGGCAAGGGAAGCTTGCCCCAAATCTTGATCATTGTCTGATACTTTGGGTTGAGAGGATTAACATCCGGCACCGCGTCTGCAGTCGCAAGATAATATTCATAAGGCAGCGGACTCGGTTCAAAGCCGAAGTTCTTTTTAAAACTATAGGGGCCAGTGCCCGCCTTACTGCGACCAAAGTCAAAAAGGCGATAGCCTTGTGCTGCGGAGAGGCGCATGAGCTCCCAGTACATAAAATGATTAACGCCCTTGATATGCCGTGCTTCTGCTATGCTGCCACCGTAATACGGAATCACCTCGTCTCGAAAATAGAAATTCATTACTCCTGCGACATCGCGACCTTCATGCGTAATCATCAAAATACTGCAATCGGCCTCGAATTTATCCTTGAGAATGCGCAAATACTTTTTAGAGAAAACTGGTGTTCCAAGATTCTTTACACTTTCCGCATAAACACGAAAGAATCGATCAGTTGACTGGGTCCACTCACTTACGAGGCCCTCCTTGATGCCTTTACGCACCATCGCACGCTGACGATTTGGAATGGCCTTCAGATTGACCTCATCACTGGGGTCTATCGGTTTGCGAAACGTAAAGTAGAGATCTTTCACCGGCCAGCCCGCGTCACTTGCTTCGCGATTGCGCATCTCAAGCGCATCGACTTTTAATGTATCTGACAGATCGGATGCTGCTCTGCGTAACGCACTCGCCACCTCGGCGCTGTCTGCGACCACGCCGCCGTATACGCAAAATGGTAGAGAGGCTAACGAATGTCCGAATAGCACACTCTTTATTTCGGCAAGAGGAAGAATGCCTACGATGCCACCGTTTTCCTGCGCACACAAAAAATGCGTTCGATGGCCGAAGGCGCGCTCCAGAACGGTTTTCCAACCGGAAAGATGAAAGAACGTAGCCGCCTCAGAACGCCGGACGTAGTCATCCCAGCTATCCATCAGGTGGTTATCGAGTTTTTTCACCATCAACGTCAAATCTGCCTACCCTCTGTTAGAAAAATCTCATCCATTCGGCCCCAGGAAAAATCGCTCAACAGTTTATCCAAGCGGTGATATGTGCGGCTCAGGTTCAGGTAATGGCGAAAACGCGTCTTCGCGCCCAGTTGTTGCTGACGTGGCTGCTCGGGGTCAATTTCCCATGGGTGAAAATAGAAAATACCTGACTCTCCATCCAGCCGGTTGACTCGCCTGAGCGCCCACCGAGAAAAAGCGTAGGGAAACAAGCGAAACCAGCCACCGCCACCACACTTAAAATTGCGTCCAGCCAGGGGTACGGTGGTAATCGGAACTTCGAGAAGCGCTCCACCTGCTGTACTGAAAGGAAAACGTGGTGCTCCAGGAATTCCGTAAAGGTCATGTTGGATCGGCACAATACTGGAACTGTACTCGTACCCCGCCTCTGCCAGTTGATCCCAGGCCCAAGCTTCGGTTACTCCGATAGAATAACTCGCTGCCCTGTAGCCAATCACTGGCTCGCCGCTTAAGTCCTGGAGGAGACTTCGGGTACGCTCTATATCATTTCTGAAAGCTTCAGGCGTCTGGGTGTTTACGCGGATATGCTCCCAGCCATGACTGGCAAGCTCGTGCCCAGCCTCCACGATTCTTTTAACGAGCCCTGGATGGCGCTCCGCCACCCAGCCAAGCATGAAAAATGTACCACTGACGTCGTGGCGAGCAAAGAGATCGAGTATACGCAACGTGTTGTCTTCCACGCGCCCGGGGAAATCATCCCAAGTCGCTTTGTCAACATGTGACTCGAAGGCGGAGACCTGAAAGTAATCTTCCACGTCTACTGTCATCGCATTGCGCACCTGCCCACTGTCGAGCGCTTCAACCGGGGCATTCATAAATTTTATCCCGATGCCCACTGATGCATGATCTGTACTATGCGCGAGGCTGCTTTCCCATCCCAGAGGTCAGGCACCCTGCCCACTTTTCCACCTGTCGACACGACATCTTCGTAGCAGGCCATAATCTTGTCCGGATCTGTGCCCACGATCGTATTGGTTCCCTGTTCAACAGTAATCGGCCGTTCTGTATTGTCACGCAGTGTTATGCAGGGCACGCCAAGTGCAGTGGTTTCTTCCTGTATACCTCCTGAGTCAGTAAGTACCACCGGCCCATCTTTCATCAGGCCAAGCATTTGCAAATAACCCGCAGGAGGAATT
>JAAENL010000473.1 GCA_024224435.1 Halieaceae bacterium | reverse complement strand
CAATTCGGCGTGGTTCAGAATCAGCGTCCCAAATCTTTAGTCCTTGATCTTTGGTTCTGTTCGCAATCCCAAACTTGGTTTTGTATTCTCTACCGGACATTTTTCCATTGTGTCACCCTGAGCGGGTCAAACACACAACTTTCACGGTCTCGAAACGCCAGCGAAGGGTCTCGCGGTCATGAAACGAGAGATTCCTTCGAATTCCTCAGGACAAGCCTTCGCTGGAATCGACTTATTATTGAGCATTATTCTCCGTAGCTAGCAAACACCTCCGTGTTCCCCGAGGTATCGAATGCAATGATTTCGTATGCCTGGGTTTGTGCGCCCTCGATCTCCATGCCGGGCGAGCCGATAGGCATACCGGGTACAGATAATCCGGCGATGTCCGGTTTTTCTTCTAACAGGCGGGCGATCTCGCCGGCAGGTACGTGGCCTTCGATGATGTAGCCATCCACGATGGCGGTGTGGCAGGACTGGAGTTCGGGCGGCACCTGGTGCTGGTTTTTCACATCCATAAGGTCTTCGACATCCTCGACCTGAACGTGATAGCCATTTTCTTCCATGTGCTCGATCCAGTCGCCGCAGCAACCTCAGGTAGGTGCTCTGTAAACCGTAATCTGGGGCGTGGCGCTCTGCTCATCTTGCGCCGGTTCGGCTGCCGGCGTGCTGCAGGCAGCCATGAGCACTACAAGCAACAACCCCAGGATGAGAACTCGTTTTGCCATGTGCATACTCCTTTTGCGTTTAGGGTTTGCACATTTTCACTACAAACCCCGCTTGTGTCAAACTTGATGCTTAACGCCATACTTGTCCGCAAGCGAACTCGCGCCTGCGACCTGCGACTCGCCCAGCGGGTTAGAGTTGAGTGCTGATGAGTTCATCGATCTCATGGATCAATAGATCAGGGAGGGTGGCAGTAGAATGGGCTCGCCCAAGGGCTGGCTATCAGCACCGAGAAGTTGCATGGTGAGGCGATGGGCGGCGCCTGTGGCCAGTTCCGCCGGCAACGAAACCACGTGCTCGCCTCGCCAGGGTAAGCCCGGTTCCCAACGGCTGCTGGGGTAACTCGACCCGGTGAGCTGGAACCGGCCGAGTGCTGTGCCATCTAACCTGAGTTCGAACATGAAATCACCCTGCATCACTTCTTCTGTCTGCCAGAAAGTGGTGAGATGGAGCAAATCGCCGGGAATGAGAGGTGTTTCGGGAGCGTGGCCATAGCCTTGTTTGTAACGATCATGGCCGAGGAATTGGATAGAACCAGCCATGGTATCGGCAGGAAAACGGATGGGAAGCACTGCCAGGGGTGGGGCCGAGGCGGGGGGGACAACCCGCATAACACCGAGCAGCAAGTGATCGCTGACGCCTTCGCCTGTGGCCACCGGCAGGCGCACGCCCGAACCGGCGTCGTATAGCGCCAAGATAAGGGCATAGTCGCCAGGCGGGGTGGCGAGGGGGATGGGCAGACCATAGGCGTCGTCGACAGTATCGTAAGGTTGCCAACTGCTGGTGGGGCGAGCGCCGCCGCCAGGTTCGGAATCCACCTGGGCGACGATCTGGTTGCCGGGATCGAGCAACTGTAGCGTCACTTTGTAGCTGTTCTCGATGGCCTCGTCGGAGGTCCAACGTAACAGCACTTGGGCGATATCTCCCGGTTGCAGAGCATCGCTGCTGAGGCCTAGCGCATCCAGCTCGATGGCCTCACCAAAACGGGGTGGCACAGGGAATTGGGTTGGTGAGGGCGGTGGCTGCGCACTGTAGGCCACGAAGCGCAAGTTACCGATCCAGCTGTCCCAGGCTTTGAATGCATTTTCGGCCAGGTAGCGCTCGATCACACCCTCGGGATCTGATTGTTCAGTTGCCCAATAAACGGCATAGATGCGGCCATATTGTTGGCGCATTTGCTCGAGTTCGGCGCCTGTCGCTTCAGGGTCGAGCGGGCGTGAGCTGGGCAAGGGATAGAGTGCAGCGGCGCCATGGTCATACTGTCTGAAGGCGTCTATCTGGCCGGGAGCATTGAGAATGATGGCGTCATTTGCGCCGGCAATTGCATGAAGATAGGCTGCGATACTGCGGTAATCGTCACGCGCCTCGGCGGGATCGTGATAGTAACGGTCGAGTGAAGGCGCAGAAGGCAGAGCCACCAAGAAGAATAGGGTGGCAGGAAGCAAACAGGCAAATCGATTATATCTTACTTTGATTTCAACCGCAGCCAGTTTCGCAAGACGGTCGATACCGATTGCAACCATCAACAAAAAGGCCGGCACGACAATGATTAGGAATTTGAAGAACACGGGTGAAAATATGCCGAAAAGAACCATCGCTGCCAGAGGGAAAACCAACCACACAAGCGGCAGAGCGGATTCCAACCAACTCTTGCGCATAGGCCAACGGGGGATGATGGCGATCGCAGCCAACGCCAGTGTCAGCAAGGCCGAGAGCAGATACCATCCTGACGTGATGTCGCAAGCGACAGGGCCGCAAAGCATCAGCCGCACTGTTTCTTGCAACGCCGCAGCGGCGTTCAGGCTGGCCACTGGCGAAGGCCAGGTCGTTAGCTGTCTTAGCGCCACTGCAATCCAGGGTGTAAATAACACTAGAACCAGCACGTTTATCCCACCCCATCGCACGACTTCAGGCATTACGGGCAATGCCCTTCGTTCTTGCATCAACCAGATAAGCCAGATAAGCGAAAGTGTTGCCAGATGAATGGGGAAGGCATAATGTGTGTATAAACCCAGAATCGAGAAAGTGACAAAAACAATGGCTGCGCTCCCCTTGCGGCGCTGAGGCATGATCCAGAGCAGTAGCGCAAAAGCTGTGGCGGCCGCACAGAGGGCCAACAACTCGTACATCCTCGCTTCTTGGCTGTAATAGACCAGAAATGGATTAATCGCCGCCAGTGCAGCTGCGATGAGAGCGGTCATGGGATTTCGCAAACGCTTGCCAAGGAGGTAGATGACCCAGACCAGCAAGATCCCCACCAGCGCCGAAAAACTGCGGGCGCCCACCTCATCCAGACCGGTGATCTGCCCCCAGCCACGCAATAGCAAGTAATAAGCGGGCGGGTGAATGTCGGCTGCGGAGGCGGCCACGATAGCGCCAATATCACGACCGGCCAACGCCACCGAGTTGCCTTCATCCGCCCAAAAGCTCTGACCATCCAAAGCATAAAGGCGCAGGATGGCGGCGATGGTCACAATGAGGACCAGGCTAATCGAGAAACGGTAGGCGGAGATATGTTTGCGCATGGAGGGATCGACACGACATCTGTTCGTTGTCTGGGCCCGTGTATTCTACCGTCTTGACCCCAGATTATCACAAAACAGTGCTTACGTTTGCGGCCTCTCGAAACCCCTCACAGGCGTCATGGTCTGTAATTCGGTTCTAAAGTGTGTTGGTAAAAGAGTGCAGTCAGTATGCATTATTGTTGGCTTAGCTATACCGATTCAAATTCTGCGGATTCCCAGGATCAAGCACGATCGTATCCGCCTGCACAAACCGCCCTCGCCGATAGTCATACCAGCGAGAGATGTAGTCGTACAGTTTGATCTCGCTTTCCTGGCGCTGGCCTGTATAGCGATAATCGGTCTGGCGATTGGTCAGGGTTGCTCCATCCGCCCATTTGCTCCAGGTGTAGTGGTAGCCGCCGAAGGGTTTGAAGCTTGTCCTGAGCGAAGTCGAAGGAT
>JAAENL010000472.1 GCA_024224435.1 Halieaceae bacterium | reverse complement strand
CAAGCGCGCTACGCAAACACTTGCTCCGCGTATGCTAAATCAAACTGATCAGGAGCGCTAAGGACTAACGAAACAACGTGTGAGAAGCTAGACTTTTGGGAGTGCCTGCACTACCGTCGGAGCTCGTATTCAGGACGAGATATGCACTATGTCACAGGCCCTGCTAGGCCTACCCTTAATTATTTTCTTCGCTTGGCTTACCAGTAGCAATCGTCGCCACTTTCCCCTGCGACTGGTAATAGCAGGATTGCTCGCGCAGTTATTGCTCGCGTCCCTGCTGCTCAAGGTGCCCGCGCTGCAAAATGTCTTGATGTTAATCAACCAGCTGGTAATCATGCTGGAAGCAGCCACGCAGCAAGGAACCGCCATGGTCTTTGGGTTTCTCGGTGGCGGTCCGAGTCCATTTCAGATCACCGGGCCACAGCACAGTCTCGTTCTCGCATTTCGTGCCCTGCCCATTGTTATTGTGTTCGCAGCGCTGAGCGCCCTGTTATGGCATTGGCGCGTCATTCCTCTCATCATCAATGTGCTGGCACGATTGCTGCAAAAATCTATGGGGCTTAGTGGCGCCATCAGTGTTGGCGGAGCCAGTTCGGTATTTGTCGGCATGGTGGAATCGCCATTGTTAATCAAACCACACTTGCGCAACATGTCTAACAGCGAGCTGTTTATGCTAATGAGCTGTGGCATGGCTACCGTGGCCGGCACTGTATTGGGTCTGTATGCAGGGATTCTTGGCAGCACTATTCCTACAGCACTCAGTCATATTCTGGTCGCCTCGCTGATCAGCGCACCGGCTGCAATATTACTTGCGGCTGTCATGCTGCCCCCTGATAGAAATACACCAGTGCCCCGGGTATCTCTGGTATCTCCCTACGAAGGCAGCATGGACGCATTAGTCAAGGGCACTGGTGAAGGGCTGCGACTGCTGGCCAATATTGTTGGTATGCTAATCGTGTTTGTTGCACTGGTCTATCTGACTGACCGCGCCCTCGGTATAGTTCCTGTAAGCGGTGAACCTCTGACTTTGGTCGGCGTATTCGGTCAAATACTGGCGCCACTGGCCTGGCTTACGGGTATTCCGTGGCATGAGGCAAATACTGCGGGGGAGCTACTGGCGACCAAGGTTTTCATTAATGAACTAGTCGCGTTACTCGACCTTGCCGCGCTGGAACCGGGAGATTTAAGCGAGCGCAGTCGCTTAATTATGACTTATTCTTTATGCGGCTTTGCTAATTTCGGAAGTCTGGGAATCATGATCGGCGGACTAACAGCGATGTGTCCCGAACGCGGTGCAGACATTTTGCGACTCGCACCGCGGTCAATCTGGTCCGGCCTTCTGGCCACCTGCATGACCGCCTGCTTTGTCGCGCTGATACTATAAATAGCCCAGAGCACATGGTCAGGCATCAGATTTTGCGGCGCTCGACAGCACCCTGATTTCTTCGATGATTCTAATCGCCGATGTAGTCTGCGAAGTGAACTTTATTCGCTCCGAACTCGCTTTGACCAGCACGGACGCTTTCTCTAAACCCAACTAGTGGCCCGCTTTCCAGAAGGGAATCGACTTGGCGCCAGCCGGATTGAGCGTGCGAGCAATATCAAGCACAACATTTTCCGGGCTCAACCGCACAGACACAATAGAATCAAATTGTAGCACTGCAAATCTCATCCCTGCTCCCACCACCGTATTCGTGATGACCCGCAGTTCCGATACCCCTGCCTGCGCTCGGAAAGAGAAATACACAGACGCTGGCAAAAGATAGCAAGCGACTAAAAAATCCCTTACCTATAAAAGCCTCACCCGTGTATTGTGGTTCGTTTTCAATTGTCAGTTCAAAAAAGCAAGAGCGCGAGAAAATGAGCTTGAGTAAGATGCCGCATTTGTTACTCTGGTAGCCTAACAATAAGCAAAGCAGGGGTTCGCCTCAGTATGAGTCAGCAATACGACATCCACCCTGACTTCAGGAAGTTTCCCAAGATAACGATCGGCTTCAGTGCACCGGTAATGTTCCTCGTAAATGCACTGATGAGGCTGCAATGTTTTTTTGCAGTTCAGAAACTCTCATTGAAGGTCGACAATCATCGCTACCAACGGAAAGACGGTAGCCATCTTGACATACTGACGATGACACCACCGGGTATTGATAAATCCGCACCTGCGCTAGTTTACTACCACGGCGGTGGTTTTGGGATAAGCTACAGCAGTCTGCACTTGCAAAACTGCGAACGCTACGCTGTAGAGGCAAATTGTATTGTGGTGTTCGTGGACTACCGCCTGGGACCAAAACACCCTTTCCCCTTTGGTTTCGATGACAGCTATGACGCATTGCAATGGACAATTGATCGTGCCGAGCAGTTAGGGATTGATCCGGATAGAATCGCATTAGGGGGCGACAGCGCCGGTGGCGCACTGGCCGCGGGGGTCGCACAGAAAGCGCGTGACACAGGCCTGACATCGCCCTGTGCACAGCTGCTGATCTATCCGGTAATAGATAACTCATGCTCCACACCCTCGGCAACTGAATTTGAAGACGTACCCCTGTGGAATGCGAAATCCAACCGCAACATGTGGCAGATGTATCTGGCGCGTTATCCAGAGGGCGAAACGCCAGCATACGCCGCGCCGGGCCGTGGCGATGTCCAGGGCCTTCCATCAAGCTATGTCGAGACGGCAGAATTCGATCCACTGAGAGATGAAGGCAAGGATTATGCCAGCAGGCTGACGTCTGCCGGTATCGATGTAGTGCGGAATGATACCTTGCAGACCGTTCATGGTTACGACGGAATGGCAAACAATGTAATTTCAAAAAAATCTATGCTCGAGCGAATCGCATTCCTTAAGGACAATTTTTCAAACTGAACACCAGTGCGTTTACAACCTATCTTCATACATCGATATCTCAGGAACAGTCTATGAAAGCGGCGGTATTCGAAGAGACCGGTAAACCTATTCAACTCTATGACGATGTCGACATCATAGATCCACGCGCGGGTGAGGTTCGCGTAAAAGTCGAGTATTGCAGCGTTTGCCACTCAGACCTCAGCGTTATTGATGGCAGCCTGCCCGCCTTCGGGCCTACCATCTTGGGCCACGAGGCATCTGGCATCGTAGAGAGCGTTGGGGCCGGAGTAACCACGCTAGCAAAAGGCGACCCCGTCGTCTTGACGCCAGTGCCCCCCTGTGGCACCTGCTATTTTTGCGTTCGCGGTGAGGCGACGCTCTGTGCAAACAACACAAGCCTCTATACTTATGCGCTTGCGGATGGCAACACGGGGCTCTCCCGCAACGGTGAAGTGATTTATCGCGGACTCGGCGTTGGTGCATTCGCTGAATACGTCGTAACCCCTGTCAATGGTGCGGTGAAAATATCACCCGATGTGCCACTGGAACTCGCGGGTTTGCTTGGTTGCGCACTACAAACGGGTATTGGCGCCGTGCTTAACACGGCTGACGTTGAAACAGGGGCGACTGTCGTTGTAATGGGACTTGGTGGTGTCGGTATCGCTACCGTGCAGGGCGCCAAGCTGGCCGGAGCGTCTGTAATTCTCGCGTCGGATCCTGTTGCCGAAAGACGCGAAATGGCCAAAGCCTTTGGTGCTACTCACATTATTGACCCGATTAATGAAGACTTGGCGGAGTACTGTCAGACGTTGACTAACCAGATTGGGATGGATTACGCGTTCGAAACCGCGGGCATAGCTAAGCTGGTCGAAGTCGGCATCGCCGTTACGCGCTCTGGAGGCAACACCGTATGCGTTGGCGCTCCACCACTGGATCAGAGCGTTGAAATCAGCCCCTTTGTCTTGTTCAGCACCATGGAGAAGAAATTAACGGGCTGCCTGATGGGCAGCTGTAATTCTCTCAAGGATATCCCGCGGCTTATCGGGTTGTGGGAAAGCAATCAGCTGGATTTAAAAAGCATGGTGACCAAGCAGCGCCCCATCGAAGAAATCAACGATGCAGTTGATGACTTAAAAGCTGGCCGCGGAATAAGGACTGTTCTCTCTCTCTGACCGAAAGAGGACTACAGAACGAGTGCTGCAAGTCATCAAAAGATTCCTGGACTACTGATCATGCTCTAGCGTCATTTTTTGCCTAAAACGCTGACGACAAAACTCATCGAGAGATTAAAAAATGCCACACGCTCCGCTTGCATCCATAGAGAACCAAGATGCTCAAAGGCCCTGAACTATGTCTAGCACGGCAGCATTACTTCGCAAGTGATCTTGTGCCTCTATCCCGGGAATACCTCCCCGCAGGATAAGGTGACTTATCCCCAGTCGCTCGACGTATTCCGCCAGTTTGTCTCTCACCGCAACTGCATCACCGACAATGGCAGGGCCCTCGGCAGCGCTGTCTGCAGCCTGCATGGAAGGCGGCACCAGTTGCTCAAGAGACATTCGCGCGCGCTCGGCGAGCGCCGCATCTTCGGTGACAAATACCGAGCGCATGACAGGCACTGTTGGTACCGGTGGATGTCCTGCTGCGGCCAGCTCCGCGCGATAAAGGCGATAGTTTTCTTCCAGAACAGGCAACGTCTCTACAGGCGAAGCAAGGTAAGGCAAACCAAGTGTTGCGACCTGCCTCAGCGCCAACGGCCCAAACGCAGCTACCCAGATCGGGGGCGCAGGCTGCTGCAGTGGCCGAGGCGCAAGCAACAGCGGCTTGCCGCCCTTTTCCAAGGCAACGGGCTCCCCTCGCCATGCGCGGAGCATAATATCAAGGTTAGCCCGGAACAACTTTCGTTTGTCTTTCGCATCGACGCCAAATGCGCGAAACATGCCTCCAGAGAGACCCCGACCCACGCCCAGAATCAAACGCCCGCCACTGAGTTGATCCAATACCGCCACGTCCTCGGCCGCCAGCAAGGGCGGACGGATTGGCAAAAGAAAGGAAGTAGTGCCTAAACGAATGCGTGATGTGCGAGCAGCAACGGCCGCAAGCAACAGCAGAGGTGACGGAATCACACCCCGTTCACCAAAGTGATTTTCAGGCAACCAAAAAGAGTGAAAGCCCAAGCGCTCTGCCTGCTGCGCCTGCTCACACAACAGGTCAGGCGCCTCGTATAGATCCCAGGTCCAGGGTGTTGTCCCGACTTCGATAACGCTAGCCACGTTAGAAACGTTTTACACGAAAGGCAGGTGGCACTCCGTTAACTGACTTTTACCACCAGCTTCCCGAAATTTGCGCCGCTGAACAAGCCAAGGAATGCCTCAGGCGCGTTCTCCAGCCCCTGAACTACATCTTCCCTGTACCTAATCTGGCCCGCCGCCAACCACTGACTCATATCGCCTATAAAAGCCGGAATGCGGTGACGATAGTTACTAATAATGAACCCCTGGATTTTTAAACTACGCTGCAGGATCAACCCCTGCATGACCGAAAGACGATCGGGCCCTGGCGGCAACTCTGTTTGATTGTAATGCGCAATCAAGCCACAGATGGGTACCCGGGCAAAATTATTCAGCAACGGCATAACGGCATTCCAGGAACTACCGCCGACATTTTCAAAGTAGACGTCGATGCCGTCCGGACAAGCCTGCGCCAGTTGCTCCGCCATATCGCTGTCATAGTGACTGACACAGGCGTCATAACCCAGCTCCTTGACCGCGTACTCACATTTCTCTCTGGCCCCCGCAATACCAACCACACGACAGCCCTTGAGCTTGGCGATTTGGCCCACTACCGAACCCACTGCCCCCGTGGATGCCGCCAGCACCACCGTTTCACCCGCCTTCGGTTCACCAATGTCCAGTAAACCCACATAGGCCGTCAAACCAGGCATACCCAGAACACCAAGCGCATAGGAGGGGTTGGAAATACGCGGATCCAGCTTCATGAGTCCGACACCATTGGACAGTGCATAATCCTGCCAGCCAGAATAGGCACTAACCAGATCACCAACCGCGAAATCACTATGGCGTGAGGCCTGCACCTCACTAACCGTTCCACCCACCATAACCTCGCCCAGCTCAACCCGGTCGGCGTAGCTCTCTCCTGCATTCATACGGCCGCGCATATAGGGGTCCAGCGACAGATAACGGGTGCGCAGAAGCACCTCCCCTTCCGCAGGCTCTGGTACAGCATCCTCCTCCAGGCGGAAATTAGCTAAAACTGGCGCCCCCGCGGGACGCGAGGCCAGCACAAACCGTCGATTTACGGAATTCTCCGAGGCCCACACAGGAGTAGCGGCCAGTGCGCTCAGGGCGGCAATGGATGACAGGGTAAATTCACGGCGGTTCAAACTCATAACTCTAGCTCTCTTTGCATTATCGATGCGTTTCATCAGGCTCTGCGGCACTAATATACGCCCCTTCTTGCTCGCTCAAAAGGGTTGGCCGTCAAATTTAAACCGCGCCCGTCAATCGTCCAATATAGACTAGCTCGCCTCCGTCGATTTTGAGTAAACTTCCCTTTCAGAGCAGGAGAAACTTACTATGTATGATTTGGTCATTCGCAACGCACACATCGTGGACGGCACAGGCAAAGCCTCCTTCAGCGGGGATCTCGCCGTGTCCTCGGGTAAAATCGTAGCCGTGGGCGCCTTCAATGGCTCGGGCGAGAAGGAGATCGACGCGCAGGGTAAGCTCCTTACTCCTGGCTGGGTGGACGTGCATTCGCACATGGACGGCCAGGCCACCTGGGATCCCCTGTGCAGTCCAGCAGCCAATCACGGTATTACCACCCTGATCATGGGCAACTGCGGTGTCGGATTCGCTCCATGTGCAACTGACGAGAAGGCACACGACCGCCTGATCGCTGTGATGGAAGATGTCGAAGATATTCCAGGCGCGGCATTGCACGAGGGCGTAGAGTGGAACTGGGAATCGTTCCCGGAATACCTTGATGCAGTTGAAGCGATGCCTCGAGCAATCGACGTCGGTGCGCAAGTGCCACACTGCGCAGTGCGCACCTACGTCATGGGCGATCGCGGTACGCACAATGAGAAAGCCACCGCCGAGGATATCAAAGCGATGTCAGCTATCGTAAAGGATGGTATCGCAGCCGGTGCTCTAGGATTCACTACATCTCGCACCGAGCTGCACACCACCCGCGAGGACGAGGCGATGCCGGGCACGTACGCTGACGAGGACGAACTCCTCGGTATAGGCGAAGCGCTTGGCGAAATAGGCAAAGGCATATACGGCGTGGTCTCTGACTGGAACAACTGGGAAGAAGAGATGGGGTGGATGAAACGTTTGTCTATCGACAATAACTGCCAGATCAATTTCATTCTCTTCTTCCGAGAAGAAGAGGACTGGGAGCGGGTGCTCAAGCAATTGGCTTTCGCTCGCGAGGCGAATGAGCAAGGCGCTCAACTCATCCCACACGTGGGCGCGCGACCAGTCAATATCCTGCTCAGCTGGGACGGAACGATTAACCCCTTCAGCTTTCATGCGAACTATGGACCACTCTCAGTCATGTCGCATGAAGAGCGCTTGGTGGAACTGCGCAAGCCGGAGATTCGCGACGCTATTCTCGCAGAGGATCCGCCACTGATGGGTGACGACTTCATGGATACCATTATCGGGGGCTACGACAAGCTATATCCACTCGGCAACCCGCCAAATTACGAACCCGCCCCCGAAGATTCAATCGCTGCAAGGGCAGAACGTGCAGGCATTTCCTCTGCGGCGTTTTGCTATGACTTGATGATGGAAAATGAAGGCAAGGGCGTAGTTTACTTTCCCTGTTTCGGCTACGGTGCAAATGATCTCAGCCGCCAGGTTGCCCTATTGGAGGAAGACTCTACCGTAATCTCTTTGGCAGACACAGGTGCTCACTGCGGCGTGTTGTGCGATGCCAGCGTACCCACACAGATGCTCAGCTACTATGTTCGGGACAGAGAACGAGGTCACCGCTTGCAACTGGAGGACGTGGTGAAGATGCAAACTCGAGACACCGCGCGCTGCGTAGGCTTACAAGATCGCGGCACGCTTGAAGTGGGCATGAAAGCCGATCTCAACCTGATTGACTTCGAGCAACTGCAGCTGGAAGTTCCACGTATCGAGTTTGACCTTCCTGCCGGCGGGCGGCGCATGTTCCAGGGCGCGGTTGGCTACATAGCCACCATCGTCAATGGTGAGATCATTATGGAGAATGGACAGTACACGGGCGCGGTGCCAGGCGCACTTATTCGCGGCACCCAGCCCGCACCTCAGGAAGCTGCCTGACGCGGGTGCTGTGCTAAATATCAGCGCCAATCTGCGCTTGAACCTGACCGGGGCCGAAACCGACCCCGCATTGCGTTCACTGCGTTATCGAACAGCGCTCGATATGGCCGAGTACGCCGACCGTAATGGCTTCTCCAGTGTGAATGTGGAAGAGCACCATGTGGCGGATAACGGCTGGCTGCCCTCACCTCTCACTATGGCCTCCGCTATTGCGGGGCGCACTGAACAATGCAGTATCGGCGTTATGGCACTACTGGTCGCACTCTACGACCCGATTCGCCTAGCAGAAGATATCGCTGTTGTGGATCTCCTCAGTGAGGGTAGGCTTAATTTCGTTGCGGGCATGGGCTATCGCGAGGTCGAATACCACATCGCCAACAAACCCTTTGCAGATCGCGGAAAGTGGATGGACCACGTGCTGGAAACGCTGCTTCAAGCTTGGCAAGACGCGCCTTTCGAATACAAGGGAAAATTGGTCAACGTTACACCTAAACCCTTCAGCAGACCTCACCCGGTTTTTCTAGTAGGCGGCATGAGTAAGCCCGCCGCCAGGCGCGCCGCGCGCCTCGGGCTGCCTTTTGCGCCGCCAGTAGCTTCGCCAGAACTGGAGGCCTACTATTTTGAGCAACTTGAACATTATGGCAAGAACGGGTTTACACACTCCCCTCCTGCAGACTTCTCTGTTCTGTTCATTCACGACCAACCGGACCAGGCGTGGAATGAACTAGGAGAGTACTTTCTCAATGAGGTCATTGAATACAGCAGCTGGAAGACAGCGGGCGTAAACCGACCGCTGGAATTCAACAGCGACTCCGTCGACGCTTTGAGGGCAGAAAAACGTTACGAGATCATCACACCGGCCGAGTGCATAAAACGCCACCGTGAACGAAAAGATTTTTTCGCGGCGATCCATCCACTTATCGGCGGCATGCCACTCGACCGGGCGTGGCGTTGCCTCGAGCTTTATACTGAACAGGTTTTGGTGCCACTGAAGGGCGAGTAGATCGGTTGAAAGACATTCGCTGTGCAGCCGACCGCAGATTTCAACCGTTGCCCCCTAAAATATAAACTGTCCCAACGGCCGGGCACATCATCGCGAGCCCCCTCAAGATGCAAGGCCCCCGTGTCGTAATACATACGCCCGGTCCTGTTGTCAGAGCCAAAGATTACCTTGTGTTCGGTCAGCAGGACGATCCACTTGCGCCGGCGTGACAAATGGGGTACCTGCGCGCCGAAAGGCAAGTTACTCCCAAGTCTGCTCAACCATCAGCCTTCCAGGCTCCGAGCGCTCAAGTCATGTGGCAGCTGGTTTGGCGACCCGTCGGCGAAGCGAATTGGCGCGTTTATCGGGCCCGTCGTGGCTCCAGCCCGGCGCCAGCAACAAATAGCGCCACTTATGTCGCCAGTGCTCGGCGCGTCGAACGTCCCGCCACATCATGCGATACTCATGCAGTGCCACCGTTCGGATATCGTCAGACTCAAGATTTGACGTCAAGCCGAAAACCACGGGTTCCTCGGCCACCTCCTGACTAAACGTACCGAACAACCTGTCCCAGATGATCAACACCCCACCGTGATTACGATCGAGGTAACGCACGTTTGACGCGTGATGAACCCGATGATGGGACGGCGTGTTAAAGATAGTCTCAAACCAGCTAGGTAGGCGATCGATCGCTGTCGTGTGGATCCAAAACTGATAAAATAGATTGATGCTGATCATGGTAATAATCATCGCCGGATCGAAGCCAAGCAGCGGCAACCACAACCAGAATAAAAACTTGTGCAAGCGTTCCCCCACCCCCTGACGCAAAGCCGTAGCGTAATTCAGACTCCGAGACGAGTGGTGGTTCACATGCCCCGCCCAGAACAGCCGAATTTCATGATTACTCCTGTGAAACCAGTAGTAGCTAAAATCATCGAGGAAAAACAGCAGCACCCACGCCCACCATTGATGCTGCACCACATCACGTAATGGGCTAATCTCGTACAACTTGACCATGACCACTATGGCCAACATCCTTGGAAGAAGCTCTACCAGCAATGCAAGCAGTCCCATTGCCAATGAAGCCTTGGTGTCAGCGCTACGGTATAGCCCAAGACCCTGCTGCCTTGACCAGCGCATCTCCAGTAACACCGCCAAAACGTACAGCGGGACGGCAAATAAAGTAAGGTCAGCCTCGAAAAACTTTTGCACGGTGGTGTCCAAGTGTCATTTCCGCCAGTCTATCCGGCCGTTCTTCAGGCAGCAATACCGATGGCCTTGAACGCTCGAGTGAATTTGTGGATAAATGAGGTACGTCGCAACAGCGTAATTGGTTCAGCGACCAACTCGCCTGCACCAGGCAGGCCTGCCAATCTGCGCCCTACCGTGAGATATATTCTTGCAGGACAATGAGGAAAACAAAACGGTGATAAAGGCGCTCAGCGCTTGACGCCGGACGGTTTCGCAGTCGGAGCAGGCTTGTCTACCAGCCAGTAAGTAATACCCAATGCGATTGTCACGACGCCAATCGCCAAGACTTCATTGGCCGAGGTCAGGTTAAGGTCCAGAACTATGACTTTTCGTGCAATGGCCATCAGCGCGGTAGCCACGACCAGGCGAATAGTTAAGGTATTGGACCCGAGGTAGAGTCGAATATTAATAAAAATTTCAATGGCGATAAGAACTACCATGAAGGCGCCAAACACTTCGAATATATCACTGACTGACAGCGTGAGGAGTGGCGGCTATTTCAGATGTTCATAAAGAATATAGCAAACATCGATGACGCCAAGAAAAATAACCAGCACCATTAAAATGGCGAGCATTTTTACACAGGCACGGATCAACCAGTGAAGACGACGAATCAGCGGATCGTGAAACTCCGTAGACAGCTCCTCGTGCATCTGGTATTCGCCATCGTATTCTTCTGGCTCCATGCTGTGCTCCCTGTTCTCGGTATCCGCCGCCGTAGCCTACGAAGAAAATACCTAGAAATACACCCCCGGGCAAGTGCTGCACTCAGCCCAGCCCCAGCCATCCCGCTTTACCCGGCACACGACGTGTCGGGGCGGCACAACTCCCTTGGTCAGGCAGGCCAGCCTTGTCAGGTGACAAGGTCGGCGGTGGTAGGCAGATTCGAAAAGTCCGCCTCCAAGCCTAAAAGCGGTATGCTATCCCGATGTTGTATACCCACGGATCGATGTGCACATCAAACTTAACTTTGTCCACCTGCATCCCTCCGGACTTTGCATTGATGGTGGCCTCCGTGTCGATATCCATGTACCACACCGCAGCGTTAAATGCCCAGTTGTCATAAAAAGGTACATCCACACCAACCTGATATGCGAGCCCAAAGGAATCTCCAAGATCGAGATCCGCGTTATCAACTGCTCCCCCCGTTAAATCCCCCAGCAGGTTAACTAATTCGTTATCGACATCCTCGTCAAAGAACACGGTATAGTTAATGCCGATGCCTGCATAAGGCTGCCAGCCACTTTTCCCGCCACGAGGGTAGTACTGAAACATCAATGTTGGTGGAAGGTGTTTCGTTGAGCCCGCGGGCAAGCTAGTGCCATTGATTGACCCTTTTCCCTTCGCCTCAATGTCGTGCTCGAAGGGTGTCGCCGCAACCAGTTCAAAGGCAATGTGGTCAGTCATCATATAAACGGGCATAAAACCCAGCTGAGTATCATCATCGACATCAACTTCCGCAACCAAACCGTCGGGTAGATTGACATTCTGACTGCTGGCATTCGGATCGACCGTGATCGCCCCAAACCGCAGAATCCAGTCGCCCTGCTCGTAGCCCTGTACCGCCGATCCCCAAACGACGATCGCCAGCAAAACTATTGCGTGCAATACGTTTTTCATTGTTGCTCTCCAGTGTCAAGCTTCCTTATACGACGATACGCTTTTCGCCAGTAAGCTAACAGCGCTGCGTGTCCAGCAGGTAAAAATGTCGATAATTCACAGATCTTTATGGCAACACTAAGTGCCGGCACACTAGCAGGAGAAAGTAAAAACAGAACACCCCTTGTTGGCCACTATTTTTAACGTCTCTCGCAATGATCACCGATTATGTAACCGGTCATTCATTACGACTAATAACCGCGGAGGATGGACAGCCAGCGAAGTGCCCGCCGGGGCGGGAATGTAACGGTTATCGCGGAAACAATGATTGATAATGGTCCTGATAAAAACCGCGATACTGCATGAAACGCAGACGTCGCGCTTTTTCTCTGACATCGACCGGGGGCTCAGGGCCGAATTTTTTTTCCAACACCTGCGACGCAACTTCGCGCCAGTCTACGACCAGCTCCTGCAGTCCCCGGGCGATCTGCTCGTCTGACAACCCCCGCTCTCTCAACTCGGCTTTTAACCGGGCGGGACCATACCCACTTGCACTGCGCTGAGAGAGAAAACTTTCTGCGAAGCGGGCATCGCTCTGCAGACCTTCCTCTGCGAGCCTGGCCACTTGGTCATCAACCGCCCACTCGTCTCCGAAACGCCGCTTTAATTTGCGCTTGAGTTCAATCTCAGAATGCTCTCGACGCGCCAGCAAATCCATAGCAGCGAGTCGTACGTCGGCCGCGGTGATCTCTGGTTGATCAGACACGCAACGACCTACATCTCGACCGATGACGCCGGACGTGCTGCCGAATTCGACAGGAACCCGGCGCTATTGGACATTCTATTCCGTCGTATTGGTCGCGGCGTCACTTTTCAGATTCGGCCTCACTGCCTTTCTCGGCCGTTTCTGCGACATCATCCTCAAGCTTTTCCTGAGCACCGGGGGCCAGCAATTGAGCCCGTATCTGATCCTCAATCTCCTTTGCGACGGCAGCATTATCTCCGAGGAATTTGGCCGCATTGGCCTTACCTTGGCCAATTTTATCGCCCTTGTAGGCGTACCACGCTCCGGACTTATCCACCAGGTTCAGCTTCACGCCCCAGTCGATGACCTCGCCCATACGATAAATACCCTGTCCATACATGATCTGAAATTCAGCCTGGCGAAAGGGAGGGGATACCTTGTTCTTTACTACTTTCACGCGGGTTTCATTGCCAATGACTTCATCCCCGTCCTTTACCGCGCCGATCCGACGTATATCCAGGCGTACCGATGAATAGAACTTCAGGGCATTACCACCTGTAGTGGTCTCTGGGTTGCCGAACATGACACCAATCTTCATGCGAATCTGGTTAATGAAGATCACCAAGCTGTTGGTCTGCTTGATAGCCGCGGTCAATTTACGCATGGCCTGACTAAGCAAGCGGGCTTGCAAGCCGACATGAGAGGCGCCCATGTCACCTTCAATTTCCGCTTTCGGCGTTAACGCAGCAACTGAATCGATGACCAAGACATCAACAGCGCCCGAGCGCACCAGCATTTCTGCAACTTCAAGTGCCTGCTCACCGGTATCCGGTTGCGAGAGGATAAGATCGTCCATTTGGACTCCCAGCTTCTCAGCGTAGGAAGGGTCCAGCGCATGCTCCGCGTCGATAAATGCCGCCGTACCGCCCACTTTCTGAGCCTCTGCAATAACCTGCAAGGTAAGGGTGGTCTTGCCAGACGATTCTGGACCGTAAATTTCACAGATACGCCCCCTCGGCAGGCCACCAATGCCCAGAGCAACATCCAGACCCAACGAACCGGTCGAAATGGCGGGAATTTCAACATGCTCCCGATCACCCATGCGCATCACCGTGCCCTTGCCAAACTGTCGTTCGATCTGGCTCAGTGCTGCATCCAGTGCTTTTCCCTTGTTCGCGTCCATAATGGCCTCTCTCTATTTATACAGTTTGTTCAGTAAATTCAGTCTCTGTGCAGGATTCACTAAGCGCGGCTCCAATGCAGCGCTATGCGCCAAAACTACTGTATATATAATCAGTGTATTAATTTCGGATTGCAAGCCCCAAACGCCACTAAATTCGGCCATCAGAATCTACCCGCATGAAAAGTGGACATGTGGTGCCGGT
>JAAENL010000471.1 GCA_024224435.1 Halieaceae bacterium | reverse complement strand
GACGAGATCCAAAAGGATTGTTTTTTGAACCCAATATACCGGTATTTAATCGCTCTCGGCGCGAAAAGAAATCCACACATACCCACCGCTAGGGCAATCAAAATAGTGGATAGGACGTGGGTCACGAGCAGGCTCCCTAACAGCTAAGTAAATAGACCGGTCTAGAAAACCGAGCGGCCTTGTATGCAGGATATATGTGCGTGGTCATTTCTTATTATTTCCTTATCGACAACGAGTTAGCTTAACGCAGCGACCGACTGCTGGAAACACGAGCCTGTGGCAGTATCAAAATGCATCAATTTCGAGCAAGTCGGAAGACCCATTCGCTGTTGATTAGTTCAATATTATCAATGTGTTATATGATTCATTAGCCCGTGGCGTGTGTCAGGTCCCCTGAAAAACGGGCTTGATAATCTCTCCTTTTATACTACTGTATATATATACAGTAGTATAAAAGGAGAGAGGCAATGGACGATATCAGTCGCGCCATACCTGCCGGCCCGCTGCGTTTTCTTGATCAACTGCGTCAGGATATTCGGGCGCGCGGTTACGCGTACCAGACAGAGAAAACCTATTTGCACTGGGTGCGGCGCTTTATTCTGTTTCACAACAAGCGTCACCCCCGGGAGATGGGTGCAGAGCATATCAACAGTTTTCTGTCTCACCTGGGCTGTCAGCGGCATTGCTCACCGGCAACCCAGCGTATTGCGCTGAATGCGCTGGTCTATCTGTATAGAAAATTCCTCAAGGTCGAACTTGACGCACTGAATTTCGAGAAGGCGCGCATCAAACGTCGCTTACCGGTTGTGCTTACACACCGGGAAGTACAGTGCATTCTCGCACAGCTTCCCGACAAACACCGACTGATGGTGTCGCTGTTGTACGGCTCCGGGCTCAGGCAAAACGAGTTGTTGAATCTTCGCGTCAAGGATATTGATTTTGAATTGAGCACACTCACCGTACGCTCGGGCAAGGGTGACAAAGATCGAACCACCCTGTTACCGCAGAGTGTGCAGGAGAGCTTGACCGGGCAAATTGCCTTTGTCGATAAACAGCACACGCGTGACATTGAAGACGGCGTTGGCGATGTTCACCTGCCCAATGCACTGGCCAGGAAGTATCCGGGCGCGGCACGGGAGCTTGGCTGGCAATTTGTGTTCCCCTCCACCACGATTGGCGCCTGCCCTCGCACCGGGGTTCTTCGCCGTCATCACTTGCATCATACGGCGCTGCGCAAGCAGGTGACACGGGCCCGCGTTCGCGCGGGTATCACCAAGCACGTCAAGTGCCATACCTTTCGACACAGCTTTGCCACCCGCTTACTGCAGCAAGGGTACGACATTCGCACCATTCAGAAGCTACTTGGGCATAGCGATCTGAGTACCACCGAAATTTACACGCATGTTCTGGGGCGCGGTGCCATGGGCGTGGTCAGTCCGGTCGATTCCTGAGCATGCCCTACGCCGAACTCCACTGCCTCAGTTGCTACAGTTTCCTGCGCGGCGCGTCTCATCCTCACGAACTGGTGGGGCGGGCAGCAGCGCTGGGATACCACGCGATAGCCATCACCGACGAGTGCTCACTGGCTGGTGTAGTGAAAGCCCATGTCGCGCTCAGGGAACTGCAAGGTGATGCCAAACCCAGGCTGATCATCGGCAGCGAATTGCAACTGGAGGAAGGCATCCGGCTGGTCGCGCTGGTGCCTTCCCGCGCCGCTTATGCGGAACTGTCCGGGCTTATCAGTATGGCCCGCAGGCGCAGCCCCAAGGGCGAGTACCGGGTCGCCTTGCGCGATATTGTGTTTCATCTCAAACGCTGCCTCATCATCTGGTTACCCGAGGATAACAGCGATACCACACAGGCCTTTGGCTTGCAGCTGGCGCGTTTGTGCAAAGACCGCCTATGGCTGGGCGTCAGCAACCTGCTGGGTAACGACGAGAGTCGTCGCTACCTTGGGCTGGCACACATGGCGAATACCCTGGGCATTCCGATGGTGGCCTGCGGCGATGTGCGCATGCATATTGCCAGCCGCAAGCCACTGCTCGACGTGTTAACTGCGCTACACCACAACACCAGTGTCAACCAGCTGGGTACCCGCCGCCTGGCCAACAGCCAACAACATTTACGCACACTAAAATCGCTGCATCGTCTTTATAACCACGAGCTATTGGCAGAATCCGTGCACATCGCCGAGCGCTGTGATTTTACGCTGGAGGAATTGCGTTACGAGTATCCGCAGGAAGTGGTTCCCGAAAATCACAACGCAACCAGCTATCTGCACCAGTTGGTCACAGAGGGAGCACAGCAACGCTGGCCGCAGGGTGTACCGCCAGACATACAGGCCCGCATCGAGCGTGAATTAGCGCTGATTAAAGAGTTGCAATACGAGTACTACTTTCTCACCGTGTACGATATTGTGCGCTTTGCCCGCAGCCGGCATATCCTGTGCCAGGGCCGCGGATCAGCGGCCAACTCGGTAGTCTGTTACTGCCTGTTTATTACCGAAGTTTCGCCCGAACAGATCTCACTGCTGTTTGAACGCTTCATCTCCAGGGAGCGCGACGAGCCACCTGATATCGATGTCGATTTCGAACACGAGCGGCGCGAAGAGGTCATCCAGTATATTTACGACAAGTATTCCCGCAAACGCGCTGCCCTGGCCGCCACCATTATCACCTACCGCGCGCGCAGCGCCGTACGTGACGTGGGCAAGGCGCTCGGGCTGGATTCGGTATTCGTCGACGACCTGGCTAAATCCATGGCCTGGTGGGATCGCACCCGCGACCTGGCAAAACGTTTTGAAGAACAGGGCGTAGCAGGCCACAGTCAGCAAGCAGAGTTGTTTTACTCACTGGTACAACAAATTCTCGGGTTCCCCCGGCACCTGTCACAACATGTGGGTGGATTTGTGATTACGCGCAGCCCTATCTCGCAATTGGTGCCTGTTGAAAATGCCAGCATGGCGGACCGCACGGTCATTCAGTGGGACAAGGAGGACATCGAGGCGCTGGGCCTGCTCAAGGTCGACATACTCGCGCTGGGGATGCTGTCTGCCATACGCAAAAGCCTGCAAATGGTGCACCGCTACTGCCCCGCACTCAAAACCATAAGCGATGTACCAAGAGACGACGCCGCCACCTGGCGCATGCTGCAGCAGGCGGATACTGTCGGCGTATTCCAGATCGAATCGCGCGCGCAGATGTCGATGCTGCCGCGGTTAAAACCCGCCACCTTTTACGATCTGGTGATCGAAATCGCCATCGTGCGGCCGGGCCCCATTCAGGGCAACATGGTGCACCCCTACCTCAGGCGCAAACAGGGCAAGGAGGCGATCACCTACCCCAGCGATGCCATCAGGGAAGTATTGGCGCGCACTCTGGGAGTGCCGATTTTCCAGGAGCAGGTTATTCGCCTGGCGATGGTCGCTGCAGGCTTTACCGGTGGCGAAGCAGACGCCCTGCGACGCGCCATTGCCTCCTGGGGCAGAAACAGCAAACTGCTTACCTTCGAGAAGAAACTCACCCAGGGTATGATCGAGCGCGGCTACGATGCCCGGTTCGCAGGGCAGCTATTCGACCAGATCAAGGGCTTTGCCGGTTACGGTTTTCCCGAGTCTCACTCTGCCAGTTTTGCCCTCCTCGCCTGGGTCTCCGCCTGGCTTAAGTGTCATCACCCTGCCGCTTTCTTTGCAGGGCTGCTCAACAGCCAGCCTATGGGCTTTTACAGTGCCTCACAGCTTATACAGGATGCGCGCCGCCACCGGGTCGTGGTGTTGCCCGTAGACGTTAACCAGTCGCTCTGGGATCACCAGTTACTGGAGTATCCAGAGGCACAGGGGCAGCCGGCACTACGCCTGGGCCTGCGTCTGGTGCGCGGCCTGAGTCGCCAGGGGGCACAGCGGCTGGTAGAGGCCAGGCAGCGCGAACCCTTCCGGCAGATCAGCAACCTGCGGCGCCGGGCACAACTCGACAAACGCGACATGGAAGCCCTCGCCGATGCCGACGCCTTGCAATCGCTGAGCGGCCACCGTCACCAGGCCCAGTGGCAGATCATGGCATTGGAACAACCCCGGCCGTTGTTGCAAGACGAACAGAGTCAGCACGGCAGCTATTTTGACGACGGGGTGCAGCTGCCCCGACCGAATGTAGCGGAAGACGTGTTGTCCGATTACCGCGCCACCGGGCTGACACTGCGGGCTCACCCGATGAGCCTGCTGCGCACACGTTATCCGTTCAACCGCTGCAAACGCCAGGCCGATCTCGCCGCTCTGGGTAATCGGCGTTTTGTTCGCATTGCCGGGATTGTCACCTGCCGCCAGCGCCCCGGCAGTGCCTCCGGCGTACTGTTTCTCACACTGGAAGACGAAACCGGCAACAGCAATATCGTGGTATGGCAACGCACCCAGCAGCAGTTCCGTCAGGCACTGATGGGGGGCAAGTTATTACTGGTAAAAGGTGTGGTGGAGCAGAAGGACAATGTTATCCATGTTATTGCCGGTGCCCTGTACGATTACACCAGCGAGCTGGCTGAACTGCCGGTGCAGTCACACGATTTTCATTGAGAGGCGAAGCTGCCACGCGCTCAAGCCGGCAACAGGGCTACTCCGGTCGAACCCGACAGGGCATTTTTCCTGGGTGAATCCTCCGGAGGTGCAACAGCCCTAGCGAAAAAGAACAGCAAGCCGTGCGCGCAGCTAAAACTGCGAGCGGCCCTTGTTGGCTGCAATCCTGAGACGCAGCGCGTTAAGCTTGATAAAGCCTTCCGCATCTTTCTGGTCATAGGCACCGGCGTCGTCTTCGAAGGTCGCAATCGACTCATCGAACAGACTGTCTACCGACTGCCGACCCGCCACAATGACATTACCTTTATACAGTTTGAGACGTACCTTGCCATTCACCACAGCCTGCGATTCATCAATCGCCGCCTGCAGCATCTTGCGCTCGGGTGACCACCAGTAGCCGTTGTAGATCACATTGGCGTAGCGCGGCATCAGTTCGTCCTTCAGATGTGCCACCTCCCGATCCAGTGTCAGGGACTCGATGGCCCGATGCGCTTTCAACAGGATGGTGCCGCCGGGGGTTTCATAACACCCCCGGGATTTCATGCCCACATAGCGATTCTCGACAATGTCATCGCGGCCAATGCCGTGGGCACCGCCCACCTTGTTCAGGGTTTCCAGCACCGTCGCCGGAGTCATCGCCTCACCGTCTATCGCGACCACATCACCCTGCTCGAAATCCAGCTCGATATACACCGGTGTATCCGGTGCGGCTTCCGGGCTGACACTCCAGCGCCACATATCCTCTTCCGGCTCGGACCAGGGGTTTTCCAGCAAATCACCCTCGTAGGAGATGTGCAGCAGGTTGGCGTCCATTGAATAGGGCGATTTTTTCTTCGCGTTGGCGAAATCCACGGGGATGTCACGATCCTTGCAGTAGGCCATCAGCGATTCGCGCGAGTGCAGATCCCACTCACGCCAACGTGCGATCACCTTGATGCCTGGCTTGAGTGCATAAGCACCCAGCTCAAAGCGCACCTGGTCATTGCCTTTACCCGTCGCACCGTGGGAGATGGCATCCGCCCCGGTTTCGTTGGCGATCTCAATCAGTCGCTTGGCAATCAGGGGGCGCGCGATAGATGTGCCCAGCAGGTACTCGCCCTCGTAAATGGTGTTGGCGCGGAACATGGGGAACACGAAATCTCGCACGAATTCCTCGCGCAGGTCGTCGATATAGATTTCCTTCACGCCCATGGCCTGGGCCTTGGCACGCGCCGGTTCCACTTCCTCGCCCTGGCCGATATCCGCGGTAAATGTCACCACCTCGCAGCCATAATTGTCCTGCAGCCACCGCACGATGACCGAGGTGTCCAGACCACCGCTGTAGGCCAGCACGACTTTCTTTACGTCAGACATCTCAAGCTCCCTGGAGCCTTGGTCAGAAAAGGGCGCACATTCTAACGCCGGGGAGCGGTAATTCCCAGCGAGTTATTGTTACCGGGGTGCGCCAACCCAATCCACGAGCAGCAGGGCCTGTCGTTCTCCAGTGCACCTCGGTGTCTGCTGGCAGGGCATGCAGCGAGATGAGCCTGAAGTCTTACTGGACGATAGCGGCCAGTGCTCGGGTCCACCTCGCCGGGAGGCCGTAAATTGGCAGGCACAAACCCTGGTCGATTCAGGGAATCACCCGCATTTATGGTAGGATTCCGGCCATGCTTTCTTTGTCCCAAGGCTACACGTGACCGAATTAACCATAACCCGCCCCGATGACTGGCATGTACACCTGCGGGACGGCACTGCCCTGCCCGCTACCTGCAGCGATATGGCACGTTACTTTGGACGGGCCATTGTGATGCCCAATCTGACTCCGCCCGTAACCACTGTAGCGCTGGCGCTGGCCTATCGCGAGCGCCTGCTTGCGGCCATGGCCGACCAGCCGCGCCAATTCGACCCGCTCATGGTGCTGTATCTCACGGACCAGACAGAGCCACAGGAAATCGCACGGGCAGCCGCCTCCGAACACGTCCATGGGGTGAAACTTTATCCTGCCGGTGCCACCACCAACTCCGATGCCGGCGTCGCGCAACTCGATGGCCTCTATCCGGTGCTGGAGGCGATGGAGAAGGAAGACCTGCCGCTGTTGGTGCACGGCGAAGTCACCGACTGCGAGGTCGATATTTTCGATCGCGAAAAAGTGTTTATCGAACAACACCTCGAGCCTATCACCCGCCGTTTCCCGCGGCTGCGCACAGTACTGGAGCACATCACAACAGCCGATGCGGTAGATTTTGTAGTCTCGTCCGGCGACAGGGTAGCCGCGACCATCACAGCGCATCACTTGTTGCTTAACCGCAATGACATGTTAGTGGGGGGTATTCGCCCGCACTATTATTGCCTGCCAGTGCTGAAGCGGCGCACACACCAGGAAGCACTGCGCGCCGCGGCCACTTCGGGAAATGCCAAATTTTTCCTGGGCACAGATTCCGCGCCCCATACCACTACCAGCAAGGAAAGCGACTGCGGTTGTGCCGGGGTGTACAGCGCGCATGCGGCTCTTGAACTCTACGCGGAGGTGTTCGAGCAAATGGGCGCTATCAACATGCTGGAGGGTTTTGCCTCCCATTTCGGTCCCGACTTTTACGGCTTGCCGCGCAATGAGGACACCGTGACACTGCGCAAGCGCAGCTGGACCGTCCCTGCACAATTGGCCCTTGGGGCCGAAACGCTGACCCCCCTGGGCGCCAACCAAGCTGTCGCCTGGCAGGTTGAAGCCTCCTCATGAGTAGCGAATCCGCATGCCAGATGAGTGACCGCTTTCGCGGTTTCCTGCCCGTAGTCATCGACGTAGAGACTGGCGGATTCGATGCGTCGACCGACGCGATGCTGGAACTGGGCGCGACTACTGTGCGCATGGATGACGACGGGCTACTGGCGGTTCATCGCACTTTCCAGTACCACGTGCAGCCGTTTGAGGGCGCTAATATCGAGCAGTCCGCTCTCGACTTCACCGGCATCGATCCCTGGCACCCCTTTCGCGAAGCTGTGCCTGAGGCGGAGGCGCTCAAGGCCATGTTCAACATCGTGCGTAAAGAGATGCGTGAGCAGTCTTGTACCCGGGCTGTGCTGGTGGGTCACAATGCTCACTTCGATGCGGGCTTTGTCAATGCGGCTGTGGAGCGATGCGATATCAAGCGCAATCCTTTCCACCCCTTTTCCCATTTCGATACGGCCACGCTGTCTGGCCTGGCCTACGGGCAAACGGTACTGGCACGCGCCTGTGAGGAAGCCGGTATCGCTTTTGACAACAACGAGGCCCACTCGGCCGCCTACGACGCCGAGCGCACCGCCGAGCTGTTTTGCGATATTGTAAACCGCTGGAAAGAATGCGGTGGCTGGCAGCCTCGCTTCAGTGAGTGAATGCGGGGCAGCAGCGTCGCTTAGTTTTCGCCACTGATCTGTTTCAGCAATACCTGTAACTCAGCCGCCAGATCATTGATGTCGGCCATGCCCAATAACTCATACTTCAGCGCCTCATCCATAGGCAACAATTGCACCAGGGCATAGGCCACCTGCCATGAATCGTTATAGTCCAGCCTAAGGTTCAGGCGCTGCACATGGGGGTGTTGTTCCAGGCTGCGGAGAATATCAAGCAGTGATTGGCTTTCTTCGGACAAACGCACCGCTGGAGGCGTCGGCTGAATTTCTACCTGGCCGATCACCAACCCATCGGACCGTGTGCTCGTTTCAAACAGGTCAAAACACTCGCCGCCCTCTATCGTGATACCCAGCAAACCATTGTCGAGCTGATCCCAGTCGACGATGTGGGCACAGGTGCCGTAGTCACCAAGCTCTGCAGAGGCGCGCCCCCGCTCTGCTACTTCTGCTCCCCGCCGAATCCAGACTACCCCAAAGGGGCTTTCGGACTTCATGCTGTCCTTTACCAGATCAAGATAGCGCGGCTCAAAAATCTGCAGGGGCAAGCGCCCGTAGGGCAGCAACACACCTGACAGGGGGAACAGAGGCAACTCCATCATGTCTCTGTCCACCGCACTGTTGAGGGCTGCGTCTCGATCTCCAGTGCAGCCAGAAGCGCCAGTGCCTCGTCCCGATTATTGCCGCAGCAGGCTGGCTGCGGCATGAACGCCGCGCACAGGCCAGGGCGTCGCGCATCCCCAAACAAACGGCAACCTTCAGCGTCATCCAGATGAATGCAAGACTCACCCGCCGGCTTACCGTTGGGCATGCCATAAAACGGCTGGCGGATAGAGGGCGCAACACAACAGGCACCGCAGTGGCTTCGACAGTCCATCAGTCTCTGCCTCTCACCCCGAACGATAGCCTCATGAGTTATCTGCCGGGCCCAGCGCCCGGAACAGTATGATGAGGCGCGGCAGTAACAGCAGGGCACCGATGACCGCCGTCAGCATGGCCAACACCGTCAACAGGCCAAAGTAAATACTCGGGTTGAAGTTTGACAGTGTCAGCATGGAGAAACCCACCACCACTGTCACGGTAGTGTAATACAGCGCGCGGCCTATGCTCTCGTGGCAGCGGTACATAGTCGCCACGTAGTCACGATCGCGAGGAAACTCACGCCGAAAGCGATGCACGTAATGAATACAATTATCGACGCCAATGCCCAACACAATAGCAGCAATGGTAATGGTCATAATATCCAGTGGTGTTCCCGTTAGCCCCATTACTCCCAGCACCATGCCCGCCGCCAGCAGGTTCGGCACCAGCGCGATGAGTGACAGTTTCAAAGAGCGGAACAGCACCAGGAACATGACCAGGATCACGGCAAATACCGTGCCCAGGGTAAGAATCTGGGAGCGGAACAGGCTTTGCAGTACATTGTTATACAACACCAGCATGCCCGTCAGTTGCACCTGCGATTCTTCCAACCCTAACTCCTCAACCAGGTCGCGTTTTAGCGCTACCAGAAAATCATTGCGTCGCAATGTCTCGCTGGTTTCTTTTACACGTACATTGATGCGCACCTGCTCTTTGTCGAGCGAGAAATAGGGGTCGACCATCATTTCCTTGATGTCGTCTGTGAGGCTTTTCTGAACCAGAGCCAACTCTACGCTACTGATATCCTGGCCCATAAGATCCTTGACCACTGCATACACGGTGGACAGAGACAGGACTTTGCCAGTCTCCTCCAGCGCGTCGATGTGGTTGTGCACGAGGTCAAGCTGCCGCATACCCGGCACACTGAACCAGTAGCTGGGCTTGAAACTCTCCTGCCCTGGCACACCGAAATCATCATCGCCAAAGTCATCGCCCCACTCATCGGCGAACTCATCGTCGCCGAAGTCCTCATCGGCAAATTCATCCTCGATAACATCGTTGCCGCCTAGCGGGTCGCCAGTAACCGGCGATGCGTCGCTGGCGGGCGAGAGATTCTCCAATCCGGGCAACGGCGCAGTCATGTCCGGCGCCGTGATCACGATATCCAGCGGGATGGTGCCACCCAGTCGAGCATCAAGCAGCTCCATGCCGCGATAGATTTCCGTGGTCTCATGAAAGTAATCGATAAAGCGGTTTTCAACTTCCAGACGCGAAACACCGTATACCGTCAACGCGAACAACAGCAGACTAACAAACAGGATGGTGCCGCCGAAGCGATCTGCGAGTACCGCGAAGTAGCGCGTTAAGGGCGGGGTGTCGTCGGCGTGAGCTGTCTCCTGCGTGTCGCGCCAGACCACCATCAGGCAGGGCACCACCAGGAACGTTATCAGTAGGGCGATGACAATACCGGTGGTCATCATCCAGCCAAAGTCGATAACCGGCTGGATACCCGATACCACCAGAGATACAAAGGCCACTGCAGTGGTCAGGCAGCTGTAAAAACACGGGACAACCATTAGCCGCACCGTATTGAGCACGCGCTCATGCAGGTTCCCATCCGGATCCAGCGCGTGCAGTTCGCGGTAGCGAACAATGAGGTGAATGCTCAGTGCAAGGCAGATAATGAGCAACACGGCGACAAAGTTGGACGAAATGACCGTCATGCGCCAGTCCAGCAAACCGAGCAGTCCCAGCATCACCACCAGGGTATAACCACAGGCCACCAGGGGAATAACAACCCAGCGCAGACGACGAAATACCACCGCCAGAATCAGCAGCATAATGCCGAGAATCGCGCCGCCAAAATTAGTCAGATCGCTTTCGACAAACGTCACCATATCCGCCGCAATCATGGGCACCCCACCGACGAACAACTGGGCATAATCGCCGTAGCGAGACACTATTTCGCGCACGTTGACTACCAACTGACTTTGCCGTTCGAGGACTACGCTGGTGTGCGCTTTGTATAATTGCTCCGTAGTCTGGAGCTCGACCGCCTGCGCCGCAGACAGCGTGCCCGCTTTGTCCAGGTTACGCAGCGCATCCCGTTTTTGCAGCAGCTCGTCGTAGTAATCGTCGCGCTCAAGGTTGATCTGGACCGCGGTCAACTCACCGTCTTCACTGACCAGCAGGTTGGCGTAAATAGGACTGGTGGTGAATTCAGTAAGGGCCTGACTACGGTCAATACCCTCGTCCTCCAGACTGGGCAAGGGGTCGCCAGAGGTAATATCGCGCAAGCTGACCGGCGGGCTCTCCAACAAAGGCACATCCCACACCGTAACCACCGAGGACACGCCCTCTAGCTCACGCAACTCGTCCGCCATCTTGCGCAGCGGGTCCAGAGACGCGGACGACAGCAGCTCGACATCAGGGCTCCAGGTCACCAGCACAAACTCCTCCGTGCGGTATTCCCGGCCTACCTCGCGGAATAGCTCCAGTGAGGGATCGCCCTGCAGCAGCAGCGCGTCGGCAGAGGCATCCAACGTGATTTTGTGAAGCTGGGTCGCCATGCCTGCCACCAGCAGAGTCACCAGCGCAAGGGTCATCCAGGGGCGACGGAGCACCAGCCGGTCATAGGTAGAAGTCATCCATTCAAACACGGGGCAGTTTTCCCTCCAGACTATCGAGCAGTTTTCGGTGTATACCGCCGAAACCCCCGTTACTCATGATAACCACTTGATCTCCCTCCCGCGCCTCTTCAGACACGGCGCCGACCAGCGCGTCGATGTCGGTATACAAGTGTGCAGCAGTGTCGCCGCTCGCAATAACGTCCTCGAGGGACCAATCGAGACCCTCGGGCTGAAACCAGTGAACCAGATCGGCATCCCGAGTGGAAGCGGCCAATTGCGCCCTGTGTTCGCCCATTCGCATGGTATTGGAGCGGGGCTCAATTAGGGCAATCAGGCGGCCGGCGCCGGTCCGAGCCCGCAACCCCTTCAATGTTGTAGCGATCGCCGTGGGATGATGGGCAAAATCGTCATACACCGCGACGTTGCCGGGCCTGCCCAACAGCTCAAGCCGCCGCTTCACCCCCTTAAAGGCGCCCAGTGCATCCGCCGAAATTCCGGGTAACACCCCAACGTGTTTGGCAGCCGCCATGGCAGTGAGACCATTTTCGACATTGTGGTCTCCGCAGTACTGCCACCTCACCTCAGCGCTGTCGTCTGGGCCGGGGTGGACGCGGAAAGCCGAACCATCCGCCTCCAGCAATTCCGCTCGCCAGTCTGCCCCGCTCGCATCCCCAAGTCCGAAGGATACTGTGGGTGTCCAACATCCCGCAGCAAGGGTCTCATCGATCGCGCTCACGCCGTGGCGATAAACAACCAGCCCGCCGCCCGGCACACAGCGCAGTAAATGGTGGAACTGACGCTGAATGGCCCCCAGGTCGTCGAAGATATCGGCATGATCGAATTCAAGATTATTGATGCAGAGGGTCCGTGGTCGGTAGTGAACAAACTTGGAGCGCTTGTCGAAAAAGGCCGTATCGTACTCGTCCGCCTCCACCACGAAAAAATCGGACCCACCCAGACGTGCAGACAACCCGAAGTTGCCGGGCACACCGCCAATCAAAAAGCCCGGTGACATGCCCGCGTATTCCAGAATCCAGGCCAGCAGGCTACTGGTGGACGTCTTACCGTGGGTGCCGGATACCGCCAGCACCCACCTGTCCTGCAAGACATGCTCCGACAACCACTGCGGGCCAGAGGTATAGCGTAAACCGCCATCCAACAGATGCTCCACCAGAGGATTGCCACGACTCATGGCGTTGCCCACCACCACGCAATCCGGTGCCGGCTCGAGGTGCTCGGGATGATAACCCTCCATCAACTCGATACCCGCCGCCTGCAGTTGGGTGCTCATGGGCGGATAGACATTCGCATCGGACCCGGTAACACGGTACCCGAGCTCCCTGGCCAGCAGGGCGATACCACCCATAAAGGTGCCGCAGATGCCGAGAATATGGATGTGCTCTTTCAACAAGCGCTCCTTGGATTCAAGCCGGCATGGTAGCACGGGGCGGAGACTGCTGACATCAGCGTGCCTCCCTCGCAGCGACTCTTCCTGGCAGCATCCAAGGGGTAAGGCTCAGCCTTGCCGCAGCAGTCCACAAGCCTGCGCAATTGCCGTATGATCACCCTCCCACTAACGGCTATGCCGACAACAACAAAAACGCGCCGTAACCATCACAGGAATCTACGCCCATGCCTCGCAAGAATGCCTTCTATGCCCAGTCCGGCGGTGTCACAGCCGTTATTAACGCCTCTGCCTGCGGTGTTATCGAAACAGCACGAGCGCATCGCGCTGACATCGGCAAAGTTTATGCCGGGCGCAATGGCATCATAGGAGCCCTGCGGGAAGACCTGATCGACACCAGCAAGGAGAGTGCGGCCGCTATCCACGGCCTGTTGAGCACGCCCTCGGGCGCTTTCGGCTCCTGCCGCTACAAGCTGAAAAGCCTCGAGGAAAACCGCGCGGAATACGAGCGATTGATCGAGGTGTTCAAGGCACACAATATCGGTTATTTTTTTTACAACGGCGGCGGCGACTCGGCGGATACCTGCCTCAAGATTTCCCAACTGAGCGAAACGCTAGGCTATCCGCTACAAGCCATCCACGTGCCCAAAACCATCGACAACGACCTGCCCCTGACAGATAACTGCCCGGGCTTTGGCTCTGTGGCCAAGTACGTCGCCATCTCCACCCGGGAGGCCGCATTGGATGTAGCCTCCATGTGCGAGACCTCCACCAAGGTGTTCATTCTGGAGGTAATGGGCCGTCACGCGGGGTGGATTGCCGGCGCCGCAGGACTGGCAGCAAACGAAGAGGGGGACGCACCCCATATCATTCTGTTCCCCGAGATTGCCTTTAATCACAAGAAGTTCATGGCGCGTGTGCAGCGCACCGTAAAGCGCTTCGGCTACTGCGTCATCGTGGCCTCTGAGGGCGCACAATACAAAGACGGTACATTTCTATCGGAATCCGGCCTAAAAGACGCTTTCGGTCACAGCCAGCTGGGCGGTCTCGCGCCTCTGCTGGCCGGCATGATCAAGGACGAGCTGGGCTACAAATACCACTGGGCCGTGGCGGATTATCTGCAGCGCTCAGCGCGACACATCGCCTCGCAAACAGATGTAGACCAAGCCTATGCTCTGGGCAAGGCGGCGGTTGAATACGCTCTCGCTGGTGAAAATGCGGTCATGCCCTGCATAGAACGGGGTAAGGGTAAACGCTATCGCTGGTCAATCGGTAAAGCGCCTTTGGACCGGGTGGCCAACGTGGAAAAGATGATGCCGCGCAATTACATCACCCGTGATGGTTTCGGCATCACCGAGTCAGCGCGGGCGTATTTCGCGCCACTCATTATGGGTGAGGCCTACCCCGACTACCGCGGGGGCCTGCCTGTTTATGTGAAATTGAAAAATCACTCTGTGGAACGCAAGCTCAAGAGACGCTTCAAGGTCTAGCGTTCTGAAACCTGCGCCCGGTTTCGAAATCGAGACCGGGGCGAGGCACCGGACAGCACTGTCTCAAAATACGGTAATCCCCACTTTTTCTCCCGATACAGCGAGATTTTAACTGCCCTTGTCTGTACAATGCGCGCCTTCCGATTTAGGCAACCCACTGTTTCAGCTCGAGGAAAACCCATGTACAGCAACAGCGACTTTAACCGGTGGCGCCGGCACCCTTGGCACGGTCTCCGCGCACAAAAAGACGATATGCCCGAAGATATCGTCCAGGTTTATGTGGAAATGACGCCGGCCGACGTAGTCAAGTATGAGCTGGACAAGTCATCCGGTTTCCTCGTGGTGGATCGGCCGCAACGCACTACCTCCAGCCCCCCCGCCCTGTATGGCTTCATTCCGCGCACCTATTGCGCAGAGGAAGTTGCCGCCCGCTGCCCGGGTGTCGACATAGCCGACGGCGACCCATTAGACATCTGTGTTTACTCCGAGCGGCACATTACTCGCGCCGACATCGTACTGCGCGCGCGCGTTGTGGGCGGCATCCAGATGATCGACGGCGGTGAGGCAGACGACAAAATCGTTGCCGTACTCGAGGGAGATAACATTTGGGGGCATGTGCAGGACATCACGGATCTGCCGGCCATCAAGACCGAGCGCCTGCAGCACTATTTTTCTACCTACAAGATGATTCCGGGCAAGGAAACTGATATCAAGGTGGACTTCGTATATGGCCGCGAGGAAGCATTGAAAGTTATCGCCGCATCACAACGGGACTACTCAAATCACTTTGGGCACCTGCACACAGAGGCCAAAGCCAAGGAATAATCAGGGCAGGACTAGGCGCCCGCGCGGAGCCCGCACCAGCTCGCGGGCACTTCAACGTAGCGCTGCAGTATATCGGGGAGTATTTGTTCTATCTCATCGCGTAACTGCAGTTCATCACTGATCGCATTCCAGCAGGCCATCAGCACCTCTGCGTTTATCCCGCGTTCCCACTCTCGAGACAGGGGGGCATAACTGAGGTGCCACCGCTCTGGCGCCACCCCGCCACGGTCTTCGCTGTAAGGCCGGTAAAATCCATGCGATGCCTGGGCGGCCATACGCTCATCCAGCCAGCAGTGCAGCGCATCGAACGGACCGCCCGCACTGACTTCCGCTGTGGATAGCTGCAGCCGATAGCCCTCTGGAACGGCTCTCGCATCGTAAATATCGAGGTCGGTCCCCCAGTGGTGCCGCGATGTACCCGGTATCGCCGAGTAGCGCAGGATTGCATGAAGCCTGTCTGCGGGAGCCATATCCGCCAGCATGACGGGCTCGTCGTTATCGTTGTAAACCGGCCGCTCACCGCAGGCCTTGCCGTTCCAAATGACCAGCTGGCGCTCGAAGGAGCGAAAGCTACTGGCGATTACCAGATCGAAGCCCGCCGCCGCCGCGTCTTCCCGCAGGGCCAAAAACGCGTCGGCAGCAGGCAGTTGCAGGCGATGCCCGCCGGCCACGTTCACCAGGTGCGAATCATCCAGTCCGGTTAGCTGGGCGCGCTCAGGCTGCACCGACATATAATGTCACTCCATCATGCAACATGCATCGAGCCGTGTGCGGGTTGACGTTTGCGACACCATCCTAGCGTGAACCGCCGCAAATCGACAGTCAACGACCGGGCGACGGCTAAGGGGGGTCGAGAGAGAAGGTTAATGGCGCTTCCAGCGTCAGCCCGGTGGCATCAACCCGGCTGCGCCACGCCAGCACTTCAACGCCGGCCGCCTGTGCTGCAATCATCGCCTCGCGGTAACGGCCATCGATATCGCCCGCAACACTGACGTGATCGATTCCAGCATGGAAGACGCAGAAAAACAGGGCGGCGCGGGTGTCTTTTTGTGCAGCGATACGCGCCAGCTCGTCCAGGTGTTTACGGCCGCGATCACTGACCGCGTCGGGGAATACCCCGAGGCCACCCTCGCGGCAGAGCGTCACAGATTTCACTTCGATAAACGCCCGACCGATCTCCCCCTCAAGCAGTAGATCAATACGGCTGCTCTCGCCATATTTCACTTCGCGACGGATGTCCGGGTACGCCTCGAAGCCGCTGATAATACCCGCTTCAAGCGCCTCTCTAACAACCGCATTGGCCCTTGCCGAGTGAACACAGGCCATGCCTTGTGAGGTCTCAACCAATTCCCAGGTATGGGGATACTTGCGCGTCCGCGAATCGCTGACAGACAGCCATACCCTGCTGCCTGGTTCTGCACAACCAGTCATGGCACCCGTATTAGGACAATGGACCGTCAGAGTCACGCCGTCAGGCAATTCCACATCGGCGAGGAATCGTTTATAGCGACGCAGCAGGGTTCCTTCCACGAGGCCTGAAAACGTCATATCAGCCCAATACCCTGGCCAATCGCTCCACCGCCAGTTCCAGCCGGTCCATTCCCGTGGTATAGGAAAAGCGTAAGTGCTCAGCCGATCGATGATGCCCGAAATCCGCGCCAGGAGTGAGCGCTACACCATGCTCCTCCAGCAAGCTCAGACAGAATGCCTGGCTGTCCTGGGTAAAACGGCTGGCATCGGCATAAATATAAAACGCGCCCGCAGGAGTGCACGGCACCGAAAAACCGAGATCCTGTAAAGCAGGCAACAAAAAGTCGCGACGCTGACGGAAAATATCCCGGCGCTCCTCAAGAATGGCGATGGTATTTGGTTCAAAACCCGCCAGCGCCGCATGCTGAGCCATGGTCGACATAGAAATAAACAGATTTTGTGCGAGCTTTTCCATCTCCTTCACCGCAGCTTCTGGCGCTACCAGCCAACCCAGACGCCAGCCAGTCATGCCAAAATACTTGGAAAAACTGTTCACCACGAAGGCGTCCGGGTCGACCTCTAAAACGGACGGTGCGTCGCCCTCGTACACCAAACCATGGTATATCTCGTCTACCAGCAGATGCCCGTTGCGCGCACCCACTTCAGCCGAAAGTGCCGCCAGTTGTGGTCGAGACAGGGCAGTTCCGGTCGGGTTGGCGGGGGATGCCACCATGGCACCCACCGTATTCTCTGCCCAGTTGTCGGCAACAAGTTCAGCATTGAGCTGATAATTACTTGACGCGTCCACCGGTACCAGCTGCCCTCGCCCCTCGACCAGACGCATGAAATGCCGGTTACAGGGATAACCCGGGTCGCTCATCAACATACCATCCCCTGGATTCATCAGCAGGGCGGCGATCAGCAGGAGGGCCCCGGACGCGCCGGGCGTGACCATGATCCGCGAAGGCGGAATATCCAGTCCGTAAAGCTCCTGGTAGTGGCGCGAAAGTGCCTCCCTGAGCGGCGGAATACCTGCGGCTTGTGAATAGTGAGTGGCGCCGCGCTTGAGCGCGGCCCTGCCGGCCTCGATAATGGGCTCGGCCGTGGCGAAATCCGGTTCTCCTGCAGCCATGTGCACTATGTCCGCACCGGCCGCCTCCAACTCGGTGGCACGCGCCAGCACCTCCACCACGCGAAATGGCTCAATATCGTCGACGCGATCGGCGAAACCCCGTGAACGGCCTGACCCGGATTTGGATTCCGACATATAACAGCCCCATTGACACCAACGGGCTATTCTAACAACGACGACAAAGGGGTGACAGTAAGATAGAGATTCAATGCAGAAATAGTGGCGCGCATAGCGGTAATCTGGTAGTTTCACCGCCCTTGTAAATCTGGCCTCGAGCCATCGTGCCAGATAGCCTCAATAACAATGAGTCACTAGGAGTATGGGACAATAGCCATGCCACGAAATACCAAGACAGGGAAAGCACCCGCCAAGAAGGCGACGGCCAAGAAAAAAGCACCCGTAAAGAAGGCCACCGTCAAAAAAGCGCCCGCCAAGAAAGCGCCGGTCAAGAAAAAGGCACCCGCCAAAAAAGCGCCCGCCAAGAAAGCACCGGCCAAGAAAAAGGCACCCGCCAAAAAAGCGCCCGCCAAGAAAGCGCCGGTCAAGAAAAAGGCACCCGCCAAAAAAGCGCCCGCCAAAAAAGCACCGGTCAAGAAAAAGGCACCCGCCAAAAAGGCACCCGCTAAGAAAGCGCCTGCCAAGAAAGCACCCGCTAAGAAAGCACCCGTTAAAAAGGCTGCCGCCAAGAAGTCACCTCCCAGAAAAGTGCCCGCCCGGAAGCAGGCGCCTGCGAGGAAAAAGGCACCGGCGCGCATCAAGTACAAGCCCGGCAACCCTGAATTCCAGAACTTTGAACCCTATCAGCTGAGCCGCGGCGAAGCCTACATGAACGAACCACAGCGCGAACACTTTCTCGGCCTGCTGCTTAACTGGAAGTCCGAGTTAATGCAGGAAGTCGATCGCACCGTGACGCATATGAAGGATGAGGCAGCCAACTTTCCCGATCCGGCCGACCGCGCCACTCAGGAAGAAGAGTTCAGTCTGGAGCTACGCACGCGTGATCGGGAGCGCAAACTGATCAAGAAGATCGACGCCACCATGGAGCTGATCGATCAAGACGATTACGGCTACTGTGAAGCCTGTGGCGTGGAAATCGGCATTCAACGACTGGAAGCCCGGCCCACTGCCACCCAGTGCATCGACTGCAAGACACTGGCCGAAATCAAAGAAAAGCAGGAACTGGGTTAACCCCCCGGGCGCTCATCGTGCCCGATTCCAGCACGCCCTACCGCGGCCGCTTTGCTCCCTCCCCAACCGGTCCGTTACACCTCGGGTCGCTGATAGCAGCGCTGGCCAGCTGTCTTGATGCGCGCGCCCAGCAGGGGTCTTGGCTGGTCCGCATGGACGATCTGGATCCGCCCCGCGAGGAACCTGGCGCAGCAGATAGCATTCTGCAGAGCCTGCGCTGTCACGCGCTGCACTGGGACGAGGACATCCTGTACCAGAGTCATCGCTCCTCGAGCTACCAAAAAGCACTCGATACTCTGCAGGCAAAGGGATTGTTGTTTGTCTGTGATTGCCCGCGCACGCAGCTTGACGCTAATGGCAACTGCAGCGGCGGCTGTCGCTGCCGCCAAACAGACATCACCGGCCCAGCAGCACTGCGGGTGCGCCTACCGAAAGGCAGTATTATTCACTTTACAGACCAGCTCCAGGGCCAGCAGACTCTCGCCAGCGGGCTGCCCATTAACGACTTTGTAGTCCGCCGCAAGGACGATTTGTATGCCTACCAGCTGGCCGTGGTAGTGGACGACGCCGCACAGGGAATTAACCACGTGGTGCGAGGATCTGACCTGCTGGACACCACCGCGAAACAGGTCTTCCTGCAACAACAGCTCGGCTACCCGACACCGGCCTACCGCCACCTGCCGGTTATTACCAACTCGCTGGGACAGAAGTTCAGCAAACAGACTCACGCCCGCCCGCTGGACAACGATGTCGCTGCGGACAATCTACGCCTCGCGTTGTCTTTTCTGAATCAGCCGGACCCGCCTCCCGGCCCGCTGCAGCCCGCCGAAATCCTGAGCTTTGCCATTAACCATTGGCAGCGTGACCAAATACCCGCACGCGCGGCTATCGACGCAGCCGCCATCGGAGTCACCTGATACGCCCCGCAGCTTTACCCGCCCCGAGCGCTTCAGTACTATCGCCAGACCGTTACAGCACCGGCATAGTTCAAAGCCCTGTCGCTTTGCTCACCAGAGGGGAATCACGACCGTGTACATCAATCGTCTGTTGTTACTGGCCGCCGGTGCCTTCCTGATTTTTTTCCCAGCCTTCGAGAACTGGATTATTAATTCGGAGGTGGCCTGGTACCGTCCCTGGCAGTTCTGGCTTGTGATTGTGGTGGCGGCTTACTGGAATCAGCAGTCGAGGTATCCGGATGAGCTTTAGCCTCGCACAGATACTCCTGTTTATTATCGCGTATCTGACGGGCCTGTTTGCCATCGCACATCTCGCCGACCGGGGGATAATTCCCGACCGAATCACCCGCCACCCTGCCGTTTATACACTGTCTCTCGGTGTCTTCGCCGGCGCTATGGCCAGTAACGGCGTGATGAGCCTGGCCTATGACTACGGCTACAACTTCCTCCTGTATTATATCGGCGTGGTGTTGATGTTCGTCCTCGCGGCAGTCCTCCTGGTGCCGCTGTTGCGTCTGTGTCGCCTCTACCAGCTCGCCTCTTTAGCCGATGTGCTCACCTTTCGCTATGCCAGCCCGAGAGTCGGCGCCGGCATTACGCTGGCAATGTGCATCACCGTGCTGCCACTGCTTGCGCTGCAAATTCAGGCGGTGGCGACCAGCATACAGATTCTCGCTGGAGGCAGTTCTACGCTTTCGCCAGAGGGCGAGCACAATGGATTAGCCTTTCTGTTCTGCGTGATTATCAGCGTGTTTTCAATGCTGTTTGGCACTCGACACGTCTCAGCACAAGATCGCAACACGGGCCTGGTGGCCGCCATCGCCTTTGAGTCACTGATTAAACTGACTGCCATGTTGGCGCTGATGCTGATTGCGGTGTTTGTCGTCTTCGGCAGCTTCGGAGAAATGGAGCAATGGCTTCTGTCGCAGCCTGAAGTCAGCGCACAACTAGCCCAGCCCATGCGGGGCAACAACGCGCTCATCCTGTTGCTCATTTTCTTCGCGGGCGCCGTATGTATGCCTCACCTGTTTCATATGGCCTTTGCAGAGAATACCGACAGCCGCGATATGCGCGCTGCCACCTGGGGCCTGCCGCTCTATCTCATGCTACTCAGCCTGCCTGTTTTACCCATCGCCTGGGCGGGTATCCGTATGGGCCACACGCTGCCTCTGGATTACAGCGCACTGGCAATAGGCATGGTGCTACAGTCTAAATCGGTCAGCGCAATCGCGTTTGTCGCCGGCATGTCCGCGGCCAGTGCCACCATTATTATCACTACGCTGGCCCTCGCCAACATGTGCCTCAACCATCTTGTGCTGCCGCTGCGACCGCTGCAGGTTGAGCGGAATCAAAGCATTTACAGTCAGCTGAAATGGCTGCGGCGTGCGCTCATCTGTGTTCTTATCCTCGCCGGGTATGTCTTGTTCGCTTTCCTGAATCTAGGCCAGAGCCTGACGCAGCTTGCACTGGTCGCCTTCACGGGTACCCTGCAATTTCTCCCCGGCATTATTGCCACTCCCTACTGGCCCCGGGGCAACCACTATGGCCTGCTGGCGGGACTGCTGGGAGGCTTTTTCATCTGGTTTCTCGCCATGTTACTTCCGCTGGCGGGCGCCGATATCCCCATGCCTCTGCAAATTCTGCTGGGCGAGGTTGCCACCGGCAATGACCGACAGTGGGCGACCACCGCAATCGTGTCACTGGGGGTCAACAGCCTGTTGTTTATGTTCGTTTCCGTGTGTACGCGAACCGGTGCAGGGGAAAAAGTGGCAGCTGACATCTGCTCTATGGATGATCTGCCGCGCCCAACCCGAAAAATCCTGTCCGTTAACAGTGCCGCAGAATTCGCCCCGCGGATGGCGGGCACATTGGGTGAGCACACCGCGCAGGACGAGGTTGAGCGCGCTCTGGAAGAGCTGCAGTTTTCCATTGAGGAAAAGCGACCCTATGCCCTGCGGCGCTTACGACGACGCATTGCGACAAACCTCTCTGGCATGCTGGGCCCAAGCGAGGCCCATCGCATTGTGGAGAGCACCATCCCGTTTGTCGCAAGTCCCGGTGACAGAGAGCGGGAGGATTTTTATCTGCTGGAGCGCAACCTGGAGCAATCCAAACCGCGCCTGACAGGACTCGCCGCCGACCTGAATGACCTGCGCCGCCACTATCGAAAGACGCTGGACAACCTTCCGATTGGTGCGTGCTCGGTAGGCGAGGACGGTGAAATATTGATGTGGAACCAAAGCATGGTGCGCATTACAGGCGTTGCAGAGAGCGATATCATCGGCTCCCTACTCAGTTCCCTTCCCCCTCCCTGGAGCCGCATACTGGAAGAATTTTTCCACAGCGATGCAAGCATGCGCGTCAAGACAGAGGTCACGCTGCCCCAGGGCAATAAGCGCTGGCTCGGACTACACCGGACAGCAACCGACACGCTGTCCAACAACAACACCCTGATTGTGGTTGAGGACATGACTGATGTGCAGCTGCTGGAGGAGGAACTCCTGCACAGTGAGCGACTGGCTTCGATTGGACGGCTGGCCGCTGGTGTCGCTCACGAGATCGGCAACCCGGTCACGGGCATTGCCTGTCTTGCCCAGAACCTGGAGTATGAAAAAGCGCCTGGCGAGATTCAACATATGGCCCAGGACATTTTAAAGCAGACCGAGCGAGTAAACCGCATCGTCGAGTCACTGATGCACTTCTCTCATTCAGGAGCAAGAGCCAGCGAGGCCACCCTGCGGTCTGTCAACCTCGCGGACTGTATTGACGAGGCCATTCACCTTCTGTCACTGGATCGTGGAACAAAGCCTGCCCACTTCGACAACCGCTGTGACCGGGAGCTGCTGGTAGTCGCAGACAGCCAGCGCCTGCTGCAAGTGACCATCAACCTGTTGTCTAACGCACGAGATGCGCGCAGGGATGGCGCGGACGTCAGGATTCTCGCCCGCGCTGACGACAAGCGTGTGCTGATTGACATCGAGGACAACGGTTGCGGGATACCCGCCGAACAGCAGAATCAGGTTTTTGAACCGTTTTTCACCACCAAGGATCCCGGTGAGGGCACGGGCCTCGGGCTGGCGCTGGTATTCAGTATCATGGAGGATATGAACGGCCGTGTGAGCCTCACCAGCCCCCTCGTTGACGGCCCCTATCCGGGCACGCGATTTACCCTGCAACTTCCCCGGGGCCGTTACGAGATGGACTACGATTTGTAACCCTGCGTTACACAATACGCCGGCTCGACTGGCAAAAATGCCGGCCTGGTAGTATGTTGGGGTGACGCTTCCCAGAGGTAACACTGCATGAGCACGATTCTCGTCGTTGAGGACGAATCCGTAATCCGCGTCGCACTGCGCCGACTGTTGGAGCGCCATGACTACGAGGTGAGCGAGGCTGGCTCGGTCCAGGAGGCCGAACAGAACCATGATCTTGCATCGTTTGATCTGGTGATCAGTGACTTGCGCCTGCCGGGCGCGCCCGGCACAGACCTCATCCAAAAGGCCGGTGAAGTCCCCGTCCTGATTATGACCAGCTATGCCAGCCTGCGCTCGGCGGTAGATTCCATGCGCATGGGCGCGGTCGACTACATTGCCAAGCCGTTTGACCACGGCGATATGGTCAGCGCCGTACAACGAATTATCGCGGACCACCCCACCGACCATGCGGTGAAGACCGGCGCGGTGCAAGAGTCGAGGAAACCGGCGGCTAATGAGACAGGCATGGTGGGCAATTGTCCTGCCATACTGACCCTGCTGGCGCATATCGAGCGGGTGGCGCCCACGGATTCTACCGTACTCATTCAGGGTGAGACGGGCACCGGCAAGGAACTGGTGGCGCGCAGTGTGCACCAGCGCAGTCGCCGAGCCGACAAGATGATGATTTCCGTCAACTGTGCGGCCATCCCCGATACCTTGATTGAATCTGAGTTGTTTGGCTACGAAAAGGGGGCTTTCACTGGCGCCAATGCCAGCCGCATGGGGTTGATCGAAGCAGCCGACGGCAGCACCCTGTTTCTCGACGAGATCGGCGAGCTGCCCATGGAAGCCCAGGCACGGTTATTGCGTTTCATCCAGGAGGGTGAGATCCGCCGGATCGGCTCCGTGCACTCGCGCAAGGTCAACGTTCGCCTTGTTTGTGCGACTCACCGTCATCTGCAGAGCCTGTCCGCTGAGGGCCGGTTCCGACAGGACCTGTTTTACCGGATCAATGTCCTGCAACTGACACTGCCGCCGCTACGGGACCGGGGCAAAGACATCCTGCAGCTGGCGGAGCGCATGGTGCACGAGCAGTCCGAGCGCCTCGGACGCCCTCGAATGCGGCTGTCACCAAAAGCGATTCAGGCCATTACCACCTACCAATGGCCAGGCAATGTCCGAGAACTGGAACATGCTATTGAAAGGGCCGTCATTCTCTCGGACAGCGACGAAATCGACAACGCAGCTCTGGCCATAGACCTGGAACTGGTCAATATTAACCGTATCAGGGGTGAGCAAATCAGCGTTGCAGACGAAACCGCCAAACCGGCCTCCCGTGAGCCCCAGGAGGACCTCTCCCTCGAGGATTATTTCCAACGGTTTGTGTTGGAACACCAGGATTCCATGAGCGAGACGGAACTGGCGCAAAAGCTGGGCGTAAGCCGCAAATGCCTGTGGGAACGCCGCCCGCGTTTCGGCATTCCGCGCAACAAAAGCAATAGCGCTACGCGGGGTAAAATCGCCTCCGCACAAGGCAAATAGGCGTTACCCTGCAACGCGACTACTCACTATTAGGTGTATTTCGGTAACGTTGCCCAAAAAAAACCACATTCGGCCTAAGCCATTAAAAACCTATCTCTCTGTTTTTAATGACAATTCGTAAGTTGGCACGATAACTGCTGTATCCTACCCGGTACGAAAAATAATAATAATTGCTACCCTAATAAAAATAACAGTGCTGCACTATGGACCTGGATGGGGGGAGATTTCTTCCCCACATTTTCCATTTAGCTCATCTTCACGCCTCCAACCGGCGGGTTACTGCCGATAGCGTTGTGGGCGATCTGCGAGCAGCGATCATTAACGCTGGCAGACACTGGGCACTCTTACAACTGTGGTTGTATTTGCCTAACAATAAAACACAGAGCAATAAGAATAAATGATGGCGTGAGACCTGGATGGGGAAAACTCGGTTTTCCCCATCATTCACCCCTTCCCCGCAATGCGTTATTGCGCTGGGCAGACCATTGGCCCTGCAGCAAGCCCCTGCCCTTGTATGGTAAGCTACGTATCGGTTGAACACCCCCAACAGGTTTGAATCCGCTTGAATATCATCCCCCGGGATCAGCACTGCATCTCCCGTAAAAACATCAGCGACAGCGCCCTGAAAGTAATGTCGCGCCTGCGCAAGGGAGGCTTCCAGGCCTACCTTGTCGGTGGCGCCGTGCGCGATCTGCTGCGGGGAGCACACCCAAAAGATTTCGACGTCGCCACGGATGCCACTCCTGAGGCGGTCAACGAACTGTTCCGCAATTCACGCATCATCGGCCGCCGCTTTCGCATAGTGCACGTGCGCTTTGGGCGAGAGATTATTGAAGTGACTACTTTCCGAGGGCATCACGACAGCACACCGGATACCGGACAGAGCAAAGGTGCCAGCAAGCACCATTCGCAGCAATCTGCCAGCGGATTGCTGTTACGCGATAACGTCTACGGCACCCTCGCCGAGGATGCAGCGCGGCGCGATCTGACCATTAACGCGCTGTATTATGACTCGGAAAAGTTCGAGGTGTTCGACCAGGTAGACGGGCTCGAGGACATGGCGCAACAGCAGATTCGTATCATCGGCGACCCCGACCAACGCTATACCGAAGATCCCGTGCGCATGCTGCGTGTGCTGCGATTTGCCGCCAAGCTGTCCTTCGGCATCGCTCCGGACACCGCAGCGGCGATCCCGCGATGTGCGCATCTGCTGGAGCAGATTCCCTCGGCCCGCCTTTTCGACGAATTCCTGAAGCTGTTTCTCAGCGGGTACGCGGCCGCAACACTGGACCAACTGATCGAGCACGATTTGCTGCGGTACTTGTTCCCCGAGACCTGTATCGCCCTCGAAGAGCACCCTACCGGGCAGGCTCTGGTAGAAGCGGCAATGGTCAGCACAGATGTCCGTATCGCCGCAGATAAGCCGGTCACCCCCGCGTTTATCCTGGCGGCGCTGTTGTGGCCTGTGGTCGATAACGCGTTCCAGCGGCGCACGGCAGGTGATGAGCCGCCCATGGTCGCTATACATGCAGCGGGTCAGGATGCTATTTCGGCGGCTGCACAACATCTATCTATTCCCAGACGATTCAGTCAACCTATGCGGGAAATCTGGGAGTTTCAATTGCGTCTGCAGCGCAAAACCGGCCGTAAAGCGCTAGAACTTATAGAACATAGACGGTTTCGCGCGGCTTATGATTTTCTCCTGCTGCGAGAACAGGCCGGCGACGAAACCGATGGACTGGGCCAGTGGTGGACAGAGGTTCAGACGCTGTCTCACGCAGAACGGGAGGAGAAAATGGCATCAAAGGGCCGCCGAAACCGCCCCGTTCGCAACCGGACGCGACGTCCAAAGCACACGGAATGATCCCGGCGTACATCGCGTTGGGCAGCAACCTGGGCCATCCGTTATCGCAGCTACGCACAGCACTTGAAAGCCTGGCAGCACTACCCCTTACAGAACTGCAGAGCGTTTCGAGCGGTTGGCGCAGCACTGCCGTGGGACCTGGCGAGCAACCAGACTACCTCAATGCAGTTGCCATGATTGCGACGGAGCTCGCGCCTGAGGTCTTGTTGCAGAAGCTCCAACACATCGAGACAACACAGGGTCGCGAGCGCACCGAACACTGGGGGCCCCGGACGCTGGATCTGGATATCCTGCTGTATGGCGATCAGGTGATCAGCACCGCGCAGCTCACTGTTCCGCATCCCCGCATGGGAGAGCGCAATTTTGTTCTGTACCCTCTGCGCGAAATCAGCAACACTAACCTGCTGCCAAACGGCATGAAGATTGATGCCCTGCTGCGGGAATGCCCCGCTAACGGGCTGGAGAAAACCGCGCTCCCGCTGCGGGGCGCATATTTCCCAGAGAACAGGTAACCCACAGGGACGACTGTGATTGCAAGCAACAAGGCTATCAGCGTCGAGCTAAAAGGACGCACACCGCCCTCTTTCATCGCAGTTGAGGGTTCGATTGGCGTGGGCAAAACCACGCTAGCCCACAAACTGGCTGCAAGCTTCGACTGCGCTACCTTGTTGGAGGACGCGGAAGACAACCCGTTTCTGGAACGCTTCTACAGCAATCGCGAGCAGGCAGCACTTGCGACACAGCTGTTTTTCCTTTTCCAGCGCGCGCAGAAGATTCAGGATTTACGCCAGGCCGATATTTTCGCGCGGGACACGGTGGCGGATTTCCTGATCGACAAGGACCCACTGTTTGCGCGTATCAACCTGGACCCAGATGAATACCAGCTTTACGAAAAGGTCTACCAACAAATGACCATCGATGCGCCCCGGCCCGACTTGGTAGTGTACCTGCAGGCACCCACCGATGTGCTGCTCTCGAGGATCGAAAATCGCGGGCTGGCCATGGAAAAGGGCGTCAACCGTGACTATTTAGAGCGCCTCAACGAAGTGTACAGCGAGTTCTTTCTGTACTACGATGACGCCCCGCTGCTGATCGTAAACGCCAGTGAGATTGATCTTGCCAACAGTGTTTCCGATTACCAGGATCTGGTGGATTACATGCTGGACATTCGTAGCGGTCGCCACTATTTCAATCCCACGTTTTTCAGATAGTATTGCGCCCCTGAGGCCTTCAATACCGGTAACCAGCGCACAGGACTGCAACCATGGGCAAAATCACCATAAGCACCCTGGACAAAATGAAAGCAGCGGACGAAAAGTTTGTCTGTATTACCGCCTACGATGCTACCTTTGCCAGGCTTATCAGCGATACGGGCGCTGAACTTATACTGGTGGGGGACTCACTGGGTATGGTTCTGCAAGGTCACGATAGTACGATTCCCGTCACTATTGCCGACATGGCCTACCACACGGAGAGTGTGTGCCGCGCCAATCCGCGCTCACTGGTCATCGCCGACATGCCGTTTATGAGCTATACCACCAGAGAGCAGGCGATGGAGAACGCCACCCACCTCATGCAGGCGGGGGCTCACATGGTCAAGATGGAGGGTGGCGCGTGGCTATCCGATACCATTAGCAGCCTCGTAGAGCGCGGGATACCGGTATGCGCACACCTGGGCCTCACGCCGCAGTCAGTTAACGCCTTTGGCGGCTTCAAGGTACAGGGCCGCACACCCAAGGAGGCCAAATCAATCCGGGCGGAGGCGGTGGAAATTCAGGACGCCGGTGCCAGCCTGCTGGTACTGGAATGTATCCCCTCCGACCTGGCGGCGGATATCAGCAAGAATCTCGACATTCCAGTCATCGGTATTGGCGCGGGACGGGAAACGGACGGGCAAGTCCTTGTCATGCACGACCTGCTGGGGCTGTCGACGCATACCCCGCGTTTCGTGCAGAATTTTATGGCGGGTCAATCCAGTATCGCCGGCGGTCTGCAGGCCTTTGTCGACGCGGTTAAATCGGGCGCATACCCGGCCGAAGAGGATACCTACACCTGGGCAGGACGCCCAGCGGGTGGACATCGGTACACACTCTGCCGCCGCCGCATTATCGTGCCACCTTGTTAAAGCGCCTCACTCGGGTATGCTTTCCTCAATATTCAGCTGATCACGAGGTAAGTGAGTGCTTACTATTGTAGATTTCACCCCACAATATGCACAACCCTGCTTTGCTTCTTTTGGTAACAAACAGTGTGAATTTTCCGCATAAAGCCGTTGCCGGCCGCAAAGTGTTGCGGCATACTCGCTCCGAGTCCGGGGTTGAGCCGATTGTTCACTCCCATAAATCTTTTATGTGTTTAGCGTCACCAGTGCACCCGAAGGGGATCACCTAGATATGCGAACCTACAACAGCACCGCAGCACTAAAACCCGCGCTTGCAGCCTTCCGCGGACAGGCGCAGACCATCGCCTTTGTGCCGACCATGGGTAACCTGCATGAGGGGCATCTCGACCTGGTACGCAAGGCCCAAACACTCTGCGATATCGTCGTTGTCAGCGTTTTTGTAAATCCCCTGCAATTTGGCCCAACCGAAGATCTCGACGCCTATCCCCGCACCCTCCTTGCCGACAAGGAAAAGCTGTTCGCCGAGGGCGTGCAGGTGCTTTTCGCACCCGGTGTCAATGATGTGTACCCGCAGGGCATGGACGCACAAACTCTGGTGCAAGTGCCTGAGTTGGGGGACACGCTCTGCGGCAGCAGTCGCCCGGGACATTTTGATGGCGTGACTACGGTGGTCAGCAAACTATTCAATATAGTGCAGCCTGACGTGGCGCTGTTTGGCGAGAAGGATTTTCAGCAATTGTCCATTGTGCGGAAAATGGTCACCGATCTCTGCATGCCCATTGACATCATTGGCGTGGCCACGACGCGGGACGAGGACGGCCTCGCTAAAAGTTCACGTAATGGCTACCTCTCGCTGCAGCACCGCCGCATTGCGCCAACACTGAACCAGACACTCAATGAGTGCCGCGAGGCTATCGCCTGCGGGTTCGATAATTTCTTGCAGCTGGAGTCCCACGCGCGACTGCGCCTGCTGCAGGCCGGGTTTGAAACCGACTACTTCACGGTGCGCGACGCACGCACTCTAAAGGCGGTTACAGATAGCACCGAGGAGGTGGCTATCCTCGCCGCCGCCCGACTGGGTGAGACCCGCTTGATTGACAATGTCCGGCTCGTCCTCAACCCCATTTCTGATTGGGGCATGCTCGCAGACGGCCGCTAGGCCGCCTGATTCTTGCCATTTCTCTGCCGCGCCACTCTCGCTGATCTACTATCGCAACGCTTGTTGCGTATCAACGGCATCTGGCTATTTCGCCATCAAGGTTGCAACACATCCCGCGCAACGTATTATCCTTGTTCCAAATAACGACATAAGGAAAGGGCATCATGTCTGAGTCCACCACCCGCCCCGTGCCTGAAAACTTCCACGATGCACACATTAACGCCGACAGTTATCAGTTGATGTACCAACGTTCTTTAGCCGATCCGGACAGCTTCTGGGCGGAGATGGCAACTGAGTTCCTTTCCTGGGACAAGCCATGGGACCGCGTGCGCAATTACGATTTTGTTGCGGGTGTCGCTGAATGGTTCAGCGGAGGCAGACTGAACGTCAGCTACAACTGCATTGACAGGCACCTGCCACAACGCGCTAGCCAGACAGCGTTAATTTGGGAGGGAGACGACCCTGCCGATGACCAACGCATTACTTATGCCGAACTGAAAGACCAGGTTTGCCGACTGGCCAATGTTTTGAAATCACGCGGGGTGCGCAAGGGCGACCGGGTGTGTATCTATATGCCAATGATTCCTGAGGCGGCCTATGCCATGCTGGCCTGCACTCGCATCGGCGCAGTTCACTCAGTGGTATTTGGAGGCTTTTCGCCCGAGGCACTGAAAGACCGCATCCTTGACTCCGATTGCCAGACCCTGATCACCGCTGACGAGGGCGTGCGCGGCGGAAAAAATATTCCTCTGAAAGCCAATGCGGACAAAGCACTTTCGGTGTGCCCCAATGTACACACATGCCTGGTAGTAAAACGGACGGGCGGCAATATCGCCTGGCATGACGGCCGCGACGTCTGGTACCACGATCTCGTAGCCGGCGCAGACACGGAGTGTGCAGCCGAGTCCATGGAGTCGGAAGACCCGCTGTTCATTCTTTATACCTCGGGCTCCACCGGCAAGCCCAAGGGTGTCCTTCACACCACCGGCGGTTACCTGCTACAGGCCGCCATGACCTTTAAATACACCTTTGACTACCGCGACGGCGATATCTACTGGTGCACTGCGGACGTAGGGTGGGTTACAGGCCACACCTATATTCTTTATGGCCCGCTGGCCAATGGCGCCATTTCCATGATGTTCGAGGGCATTCCCACGTATCCGGATGCGGCGCGCTGCTGGGAGGTGATAGACAAGCACAAGGTGAATATCTTTTACACCGCACCCACCGCCATACGTGCTTTACAAGCTTTGGGTGACGAGCCTGTCACGCGCTGCTCCAGGGCCTCGCTGAAATTGCTGGGCACAGTGGGTGAGCCAATCAATCCAGAGGCCTGGGAGTGGTATTACAATGTAGTGGGCGAGCAGCGCTGTCCGATTGTGGACACCTGGTGGCAAACCGAGACGGGAGGCCATATGATCACCCCCCTGCCCGGCGCGACCGACTTGAAACCGGGCTCCGCCTCACGCCCATTCTTCGGCGTGGAGCTTGCGCTGCTCAATGAACAGGGCGAGCAAATTGAAGGCGCTGGCGCTGGCTACCTGGTCATAAAATCATCCTGGCCTGGCCAGATCCGCTCAGTCTACGGTGACCATCAGCGCATGATAGACACTTACTTCAGCCAATACCCCGGCTACTACTTCACCGGCGACGGCGCGAGGCGCGACGGGGACGGCTATTACTGGATCACGGGGCGGGTGGACGACGTACTCAACGTATCCGGACACCGCATGGGCACGGCGGAGGTAGAAAGCGCGCTGGTGCTGCACGACCAAGTTGCAGAGGCTGCTGTTGTCGGCTTCCCCCACGACATCAAGGGACAGGGCATCTACGCTTATGTGACACCGATGCAGGGTATAGAGCCCAGCGATACCCTGCGAGAGGAGCTGATCGCCCTCTGTGTGCGGGCAATCGGCCCCATTGCCAAACCCGATATTATTCAGTGGGCTCCCGGACTGCCGAAAACGCGCTCCGGTAAAATCATGCGCAGAATACTGCGCAAGATCGCCGAGAATGAGCTGGACAGCCTGGGCGATATCAGCACATTGGCAGACCCTTCAGTGGTGGAAAACCTGGTGGCCAATAGACCCTCCTGAGCCGGTGGCCCGGCCCGGTCGATATGCTGAAATGGAACAGAGAGGGCGTAGAAAAGTTCGCGCATTACGAACCCTTGCTGAAACACGCGCGGCCTCCGGCACCCGGCCCGAGGTGGCAGATAAAAACAACCTCACGGAGCCCCTGCCTCAAGCCTGAGCCGTTTTCAGACGAAAAAAAAGGGAGGGCCCTGACGAGCCCTCCCCTGTTCTTTACGCGATTGAAGCCGTGCGTTACTCGGCTGCTTCCGCCGTATTTCCGGCAGGCGCCTCGTCCTCGAGCAACTCCTTGATAGAGAGCTTGATACGACCACGCTGATCAACGTCCAGCACTTTCACACGCACCTCCTCGCCTTCGCTCAGATGGTCTGTCACATTCTCCACCCGCTCGTTGGCGATCTGGGAGATGTGCACCAGTCCGTCCTTGCCAGGCAAGATATTGACAAAGGCACCAAAGTCTACGATGCGTGCCACTGTACCGGTATATACCGCACCGACTTCAGCCTCCGCAGTGATCTCCTCGACCATGGCGACAGCGGCGTCACGCGAAGCCTGATCCGGGCCAAAAATGCGCACCGTGCCGTCGTCTTCGACGTCAACTGTCGCACCGGACTGTTCGGTGATAGAGCGAATAGTGGCGCCGCCCTTGCCGATGATGTCACGGATTTTGTCGGAATCGACCTTCAGGGTCATCATGCTGGGCGCATTCTCAGAGGTGACTTGGCGTGCTTGCGGCAACACCTCATTCATCTGCCCGAGAATATGCAGACGCGCTACCTTGGCCTGCTCCAGTGCCACTTCCATGATCTGCTCATTGATCCCTTCAATCTTGATGTCCATCTGCAGGGCGGTAACACCCTCGGCAGTACCGGCCACCTTGAAGTCCATGTCGCCGAGGTGATCCTCGTCGCCAAGAATGTCAGTCAGGACTGCGAACTGGTTGCCTTCCTTGACCAGACCCATTGCAATCCCTGCAACCGGCGCCTTCAGGGGCACGCCCGCTGCCATGAGGCCAAGAGAGCCGACACACACGGAGGCCATAGAACTGGATCCATTGGATTCGGTAATCTCAGAAACCACGCGAATGGTGTAGGGGAACTCTTCCTGATCAGGCAACACAGCTGCCAGACCACGACGGGCCAAGCGACCGTGTCCCACCTCGCGGCGACCGGTGAAGCCTACGCGGCCAGCCTCACCCACCGAATAGGGAGGGAAATTATAGTGCAACATAAACGGATCGCGGCGCGACCCTTCCAGTGCATCAATGATCTGGGCGTCTCGGGTTGAACCGAGCGTTACCGCTCCAATGGCCTGGGTCTCACCCCGTGTAAAGAGTGCGCTGCCATGGACCTTAGCCAGCACATCCACTTCACAGGCGATCTGGCGCACAGTGCGGTTATCGCGGCCGTCGATACGCGCTTCGCCGGACAGGATACGCTTGCGCACGAGCCCTTTCTCGATCTTCTTGAAGATATCCTTGACGTCGTCTGCGGTAGGGCCGTCTTCACCGACGAGGGCCTGCACCGCCGCATCGCGGATCTCTCCCACTCGCTCGTAGCGGGCTGCCTTCTCGGTAATGCGGTATGCCTCACCGAGATCGGCCTTCACCTGCTCATCGACCGAGGCCAGCAGCGCTTCGTTGACTGGCGCAGCTTCCCATTCCCAGCGCGGCTTACCCGCTTCTTCTACCAGTTCCTGAATCGCCTGGATAACGGCCTGCATCTCCTGATGAGCAAACAGTACCGCGCCGAGCATCTGGTCTTCCGAAAGCTCCTTGGCCTCGGACTCCACCATCAACACAGCATCCTTGGTACCCGCAACGATCATGTCCAGCTTGCTGTCGGCAAGCTCATCGTAAGTCGGGTTGAGAATATACCCCTTGGCGTCATTGAAACCCACGCGGGCGCCGCCAATCGGACCATTGAAAGGGCAACCGGAAACGGCTAGCGCTGCAGAAGTTCCTATCATGGCAGGAATATCGGGGTCGATATGCTTATCCGCGGACATCACAGTACAGATCACCTGCACTTCATTCATGAAACCATTCGGAAACAGCGGGCGAATGGGCCTATCGATGAGGCGGGAGGTCAGCGTTTCTTTCTCACTGGGACGCGCTTCCCGCTTGAAGAAACCGCCGGGGATCTTGCCCACGG
>JAAENL010000470.1 GCA_024224435.1 Halieaceae bacterium | reverse complement strand
TGCGACTTTACTTGCTTCGCCGAAGAAGATCTCATACAGGATGAAGAACCAGCCGATCATGCCAACAGCAAATCCTACGGTAGCGTTGAGGTAGCCAGCTTCCCCCATGTAACCCGGTACAAGCATAACCAGCGTTCCGATGAGCAGTCTCCAAAAAATGCCGCCGGAGACTTTGGTGATGGCAGCGAGTATCAGATAAAACTCGATCATTAAGAGCGGGACGGTCAGGAGCCAGTCGATGTAGCGGAAGTCCGTGGGCGTTGAACCCGTCGAAACCCAGACCTCCCGCATGTAAAAGTAGTGGAAGGCGGCGATAAAGGTCACCAGTGCTGATACGGTGAGCGATGTCGCCCATTTTCCACCAATTCGAAGCGATTCCATCAAGAAAAAAATGGTCGCGGCCGCGAGGGCCATTGAGATTAGCCAGAACGAGTAGCCAACGAAATCGCCGGATTGCAGCATCATGGAGTCGCCTGCGGCCATCGCGCCGTTACTGAAAAACAAAAGCGACGTGAGTGTTAAAAGTGTGAGTGTTGAAAGTTTGCGTTTGATCATTTTTATGTCCTCAAGCTACGTTTGAGCGGGAGTTTTTACCGCTCTTCCTGTGAGCGATTAAAGAGGATACGCCCGTCGTTTCGCATCAGATCTAAGTTTCGGCGTTTTTTTTAATACTGCGGTCGGGCTTTCCAATCGCGCTCGATGGCTCACCCGGAAGACCAATGGCAGTCGGCGCTTGCGCAAAAATTCGCCGTGAGATGCGTGGCTGCCGCGCAGTTTCCGCATATGTGCTGTGGTTTGCCGAGCGAGCAGTGACTCTGAAGTGGGCAGGTGTGATCTAACCTTACTCTGACAGTCAGTAAACAGGGCATGTCAGTCAGGACGTACTGTTGCGGTCGCGCTAGAGCAGGTAAGCAGGACCGTTGCCCTGGCCGTGTTCATGAGCATAAACGGTTGAAGAAAGATGCAGTCAAATTAGCGATGTATTGGGGCTGTCGACAACGACACAGGCGAGGGAGCGGAGCTGCTTCGGGCAACGCTGTGTATCGCGTGCTGGCGCTGGTATGTGCAACATGTCTGGGCTAACATCGAGCCATTCGCTCGCCAACGATGCCCTGTAAATGACTGAAGTCGTCCCTACTATTTGTCGTCTGTGTATCGCCCACTGCGGAGTTCTCGCCACTGTCGAGGACGACAATGGTCGACGCAAGGTCACGCAGGTGACGGGGGACCCTGACAACCCGGTTTTTCGGGGTTATACCTGTCCCAAGGGCAGGGCATTACCAGAGCTCCATAATCACGAGGGGAGGTTGCTGCGCACAATGCGGCGGCAGGCAGATGACACCTACCGACCCCTGGATTCGACAGCGGCGGCCCGGGAAGTGGCTCAGCGACTTCGCGACATCATTGATCAGCACGGACCGCGCGCTGTGGCGTGCTATGTGGGCACTCCTAATGCGGGCCAACCGACGGCAGCGGCTATGGGCAGCGCTTTCCTGCGCGCCATCGGGTCCCGTATGTTTTTTACGTCGAACACAATTGATCAGCCTGGGAAGCAAATTTCCATGGCGCTGCATGGCAAGTGGTTAGGCGGCGAGCCGGACTTTGAACAGGCTGATGCTTGGTTGCTGCTGGGTAACAACCCCATCATTTCGAAATCCGCGGGCATTCCAGGCCAGAATCCAGCACAAAAACTCAAGGACGCGCAGGCAAGGGGTCTGCAGCTCATTGTTGTTGACCCCCGAGTATCAGATGTGGCGCGCAAGGCGGCGATTCATCTGCAGTGCCGTCCCGGCGAGGATCATGCACTCCTCGCTGGCCTGCTAAACATCATCATCAGCGAGAAACTGTACGATCATGATTTTGTGCGTGATAACGTCGCAGGATTCGATTCACTGTCTGCTGCGGTGAAGAGCTATACGCCGCAGTATGTCGCCGAGCGTGCAGGCGTGCCAGCGGACAAGTTGCTGGACGCTGCCCGTGTCTTTGCCAAGGCCAGGATTCGACACGCCAATAGTGGCACTGGTCCAAGCTTCTCCATGTATTGCAACCTGAAAGAGTATCTACTGGCGTGCCTCAACACGGTCTGCGGAGCCTACACGCGGGCTGGTCAGCGCGTAACCCGTCCGAACGCCATGCTCCCTGCCTACGTGCCCCGGGCGCAGCCATTCCCGCCCTTCAAGGCCTGGGGTTTTGGCGAAAGGTTGAGGGTACATGGCCTCACTGACACTGCTGCGGGCATGCCCACGGCGGCGTTGGCAGATGAGATTTTGCAGCCGGGCGAAGGTCAGGTCAAAGCGCTCATTTGCATCGGCGGGAACCCCGTGGCCGCCTGGCCGGATCAGCGCAAGACGCAAAAGGCGATGGAGGCGCTGGACCTGCTCGTTACACTGGATGTGGAAATGTCCAGTACCTCGCGGCTGGCGGATTACGTGGTGGCTTGCAAGCAGACGCTTGAAACACCCGGGATGAGCCAGAGCGGTGAGGCGATCAAGTACTTTGGCACGGGCATCGGTTTTTCAGATGCGTATGCCCAGTACTCGCCTGCCGTCGCCGATGTGCCGGGCGAGTCTGATCTGGTCGAGGAGTGGGATTTCTTTTATCAGGTGGCCGATTACCTTGACCTTGAGCTGACATTTGCCATCGCGTTTGGTTTTTCCCGGTATCAGGAGTCGCCCTATGCGGTCATGCCGGTCAGCCGTAGCAGCAAGCCTACCCTCGAAGATTTCTATGAAGCGATCTGCGCTAATTCACGAATACCCCTTGCGGAGGTCAAGAAATATCCCCACGGTCAGGTTTTTGATAGTGATGTCATCGTAGAGCCAAGAGAAGAGGGATGTGACGACAGGCTGGAGTGCGGCAATGTTGACATGCTGGATCAGCTCGCGGAAGTCTTCAGACAGGATTATCGTGCGTTGCAGAATACACCCGATTTTCCCTACCGCTACATTCCACGCAGACACAATAATTTCATGAACTCATCGGGGCGCTCCATACGCAAGTTGAACGGTGGGCGTCCATGGAACCCAGTATGGATACATCCGGACGATATGCGTGAAATCGGCGTTTCGGAGGATGATATGGTGCACATCGCCACCCGGCATGACAGCATCTCTGCGATGGTCGAGTCGGACCCAACACTGCGTCGGGGTGTCGTGGCGATAGCCCATGCCTTCGGCGGTCTGGTGGAAGACGAAAACAATTATCGAGAGCACGGCGCGAACACGGGGCGCCTTGTACGCACGGACGAGGATTTCGACCCCATTACGGGCATGCCGAGGATGGGAAATATTCCGGTCGCAATTACGCCTCTTTGAACAGAATCTGGCAAATTGCCAGATTCGCTTTGTCAGTGCCCGGCGTGGCCGGTTTTGCGTTTCTTCCTGGTGAAGGTTCCAGTTTTCCGTTGGTCCATGCGTTGTTTGGGTGGGCGCGCGTCAGTTGCGTTACAATGGCGGCACTGGCGCAGTCTGCGAATTGTCTGTCCTGTCGTTGAGTTTACTAAACAAAAGGCGAGATTATGCGAAGAATCGATCTGTCCGACGCGGCGTTCCTCTATGCGGAGAAGCGGGAGACACCCATGCATGTGGGCGGGGTGAGTCTCTACACGCTGCCGGACGATGTCGATGAGCTGGACTTCACCGAGGCACTCCAGCTTGGGCCAACTGGCGCAAAAGATCTACGGCGCCCCTTTGGCGAGTTTGTCAGTACGGGCCGTGCCGGCCCGGTTGGACCGATGTACTGGGAGGAGGATGATCATTTTGACCTTGACTATCATTTCCGACATTCTGCCTTGCCAAAGCCAGGGCGTTATCGCGAGCTTTTTGCATTGGTGTCGCGTCTTCACAGCACGCTCCTGGATCGCAGCCGTCCACTGTGGGAATTGCATGTCATTGAAGGATTGCAGAACCGTCAGTTTGCGGTTTATATGAAAATGCATCATGCGGCGATAGACGGTGTTGCCTCTATGCAGCTTGCCCAGAGTATTTGCTCTGCAGACCCCTCCAGCCGCTGCTATGATTTGCCGATGTCACAAACCGCCTACAAGCGGCACCTGGAGGCAATGGGTGCTGGGCGGAAGCGCCGTGTCGTGCCAAATGAAAACGAGTTGCGAGTGGTTGCCGATGCATTGAAGCAGCAGTTTGATACGTCCATCCACTTATTTGGTGCGCTGCGACGTTTCGGCGGGGCATTTTTCGGACGTAGCGGCAACCTGTCTGTACCGTGGCATAACGTGCCACGTACATCGATAAATACTCGGGTCGGCGGCGCGCGCAGGTTTGTAGCGCAATCGTGGGATATGCCGCGGGTAAAAGCTGTTTGTGAGGCTACCGGTGGCACCGTCAACGATATTGTATTGGCAATGTGCTCCGGAGCATTACGGCGCTACTTGAAAGGCCACCATGAGTTGCCAGCGCATTCATTGAAAGCGATGGCGCCAGTTTCTCTAAGGGACAAGGGGGACTATGGCGCAGGTAACGCAGTGGGTTTCATCACCGCAAACCTCGCCACCAATGTGGAGGATCCCGAGAAACGATTCCGTGCCATTCAGGATTCCATGCAAGCGGGTAAAGCGTTGCTGCAGGGCCTCAGTAACCGTGAAGCGCTCATCTTCATGCAATTGACGCAGATTCCTGCGCTACTGACGACGGCATTGGGGCTGGCCGCGCAGTTTCCCGCTTTTAGTACGGTCATTTCCAACGTCCCGGGTCCGCGCGAGCAGTTGTACTGGAATGGGGCCAGTCTTGACGGAATTTATCCTGCATCGATTGTGTTTGACGGCTTCGCTATGAATATTACGCTGGTGAGTTACAACCAGAGTCTCGATTTTGGCATCGTTGCGTGCCGGCGATCGTTGCCTGAGGTTCAGCGCATGATAGATTATCTCGAGGAGGCGTTGGTCGAGTTGGAGGAGGTAGCGGGGCTTAGAACCAGAAAAAACCGATCTATCGGTGGGAAAAAAGCTGCCTCGAAGGCGAAGTCGAGAGCGACCGCCAGGGGCAAAGTGAAAACCAACGCTCAAGGTAAAGTCAAAACTACAATTAAAGCTAAAACTAAAGTTAAATCGAACTCCAAAACCAAAACCAAAACCAAAACCAAAACCAAAACCAAAACCAAAACCAAAGCCAAGGCCAAGGCCAAGGCTCAAGGTAAAGCCAAGGTTAAAGTTAAAGCCAAGAACGGAACACAGAATAAGATGAAGGCAAAAACTGGCAGTGGGTCGAAGTAGAAAACCTGAAGTTACTATGGGATAGCGCGGCATCGTGCTGCCGCGTTGTCAGCCGCGAACTCCCGGCGAGACCGCACAGCCTTCGCTCGCCGACGCGTACTCGCAACTCGCGTTGAGGGAATGTAGGGGCAGCGTGACCGTCGATCGCGTCCGATAAGCACAGGCCCGCTTTCAGTTAGCTGAGGCTCTTTTTACAGGCCGGAC
>JAAENL010000469.1 GCA_024224435.1 Halieaceae bacterium | reverse complement strand
TACATCATAAAGTCTTTCAACTGCTTCTTTAATTTGGTTCTTGTTAGCTTTAAGCTCAACAACAAATCCAAATCTATTGTACTTATATAAATCTGCGCAAAATTGAAGCTAGTTTCAGGCACTGGTCTTTGCCTGAGGAATGCAAATCACGACCTCGCGCGCGACGACGGATCTTCAATCACGCTGAGCGATGGATGCGCTTTCTGGGCTGGCTTGAAGAATCCGAGGCGGCGAGCCACGTCCATACGCACGAGGTCGCAACCTTTGCAGCGCGCATGTCCTCTGAGATCGGATGGTCTGATGCCACGGTCGAAGGATGCCGTCGAACTGTCGATTGCTTCTTCTTCTGGCTGGACGAGAGAGGCGTCGCTCTGGCGTCGGTAGGGATCACTATGATCGATCAGTTCATCACGCGCTATCACGCGCGCGGTTTCAGTCGGTCAACGATCCATCTTTATGCGCAGCAACTCCGTAGATTCTTCCGGTTTGCCGAACAGCAGGGTTGGTGCAGGCCGGGGTTGGCCGACGGGATCATGCCGCCGCGGCGCTATCCCGGCGAAACGATTCCAAAAGGATTAAAGCGAGGCGAGGTCATCCGCCTGCTTGCCACCACTGAGAGCGACCGCCCCTGCGACATACGTGCCCGGGCGATCCTGATGCTGCTCATCACTTACGGCCTACGCGCCAGTGAAGTCAGTGTCCTTAAGCTCGGTGATCTGGACTGGGAGCAGGAGATGTTGCGGGTGCGTTGCCCCAAGCCCGGGCGCACGCATCTCTATCCGCTTTCACGAGGCGTCGGGCAATCGATCCTGCGCTATTTGCGCGAAGTGCGTCCCGCGCACCCAGAACGGAGGCTCTTCCTGACGATGAGGGCTCCGATCAAGCCGCTTAGCCGGGGAGTGATAAAGGAAATCGTCTGCGCCCGTGTTAAGCGCCTGGGGATTACCGGCAAACGTCGCGGTCCGCATGCGCTGCGCCACGCCGCCGCCCAACATCTTCTTGATCAGGGACTGTCGATGAAGGCGGTCGGCGACTATCTCGGCCATCGAAGTGTCGCGGCCACCTCAGTCTACGCCAAGGTGCAGATCGGTACTCTGCGTGAGGTTGCTGAAATCAATCTGGAGGAGCTGTTATGATTCTCCACGACGCGATTGACCACTATGTAGCGTGGCAGCGGGCCCATGGTGCCCGGTTCATTACCAGCGCACGCACACTGTACCAATTTTGTAAGAATGTCCCTGAGCAGGTGCGCTGTGATGCCGTGACAGAAAAAGAGGTGCGCCGCTTCCTCACCGGAACCGGTTCGCTCACCCGTTCGCGTGCTAACAAGTATGGTACCCTTGCCGGATTTTACCGTTATGCGATCAGCCGCGGTTATGCCGCCCGATCACCGCTGCCGGCGGCGGATGAAGAACCAAAAAAGCTGCAATCGGCGCCGTCTTACATCTACTCCCGCGAGGAACTGCAGCACCTGATCAAAGCCATTGATATCAGCCGCAGGCGCGCTATCCGACTTGATGCTGATACATTCCGTGTGCTGCTCTTGATCTTGTACGGGGCTGGTCTGCGAACCAGCGAGGCGCTCCAACTAACCATAAGAGATGTCGACCTTGCGGACGCCGTGCTGACGGTGCGGAATACCAAGTTTTATAAGAGCCGTCTCGTTCCCGTTGCTCCCCAACTCGCCAGCATTCTTAGGGCCTATGTTGAAAGACGTTCGGACCGTCCGTTACCTGAAGGAACAGAATCCGCTTTCCTTGCAAACCGTGATGGAACACAGGTGAGGAAGTATAATGTTGATTATGCGTTTAAACAGCTGCTCCAGACAGCCGGAATCAGCCGCAAGGATGACGGTCGGCGCGCCCCGTGTCTGCACGCCCTACGACACACTGCGGCCGTGCACCGGCTGACATCCTGGTACCGCGAGGGCACAGATATACAACGATTGCTGCCAGCGCTCTCGACATATCTCGGTCATGCCAACCTGGACGGCACAAGTGTCTACCTGTCCATGACGCCAGAACTCTTACACGAAGCGTCGGTCTGCTTTGACCGCTACGTCAATGGAGAGAACCATGCCTAAACCCCGCACACTTGGCCCCTGGCTCCGACGGTTCTTGGCCGATTATATCGTCACCGAGCGATGTCTCGCCCGCAACACGCAAAAAAGCTACCGTGACAATTTTAAGCTGTTGCTGCCATTTATAGGCGCCAAGGCCCGCAAACCAGTGGATCGTCTGGATGTCGAAGAAATCACTCCGTCACGCGTGCTGCAGTTCCTTGCTTATCTCGAGGAGGAACGCGGCTGTTCGGTGCAGACCCGCAACCAACGCCTGACGGCAATCCGGTCCTTTGCCCGCTTCGTCGCTAGCCGTGATCCGGCTCGTGTCGCCTGGTGTGGGCAGATCCGCTCTATCGCAACGAAGAAGGCGACACAACAGCCGATATCATGGATGAGCAGGAATGAGATGGAGGCCATAATTGCGGTTCCTAACCCCAAAACGCTGCGGGGGTATACCGAAAACGCCTTACTTCTCTTCCTCTATAACACAGGGGCGCGTGTCTCGGAGGCGACAAGATTGCAAGTTGGCGATCTCCAGATCAGCCGACGCGAGGAGCATGCGTTGGTTACCCTCTGCGGCAAGGGCGAGAAAATCCGCCAATGCCCCCTATGGTCACGCACCCAGGATGCGCTTGGCACACTTGTTCAGGGATATGCAAACAATACGCCTGTCTTCCTCAGCCGCCATCGTAAGCGCTATACACGGTTCGGAATCTATCGGCTCGTCGAGCGATGTGCGGCACAGGTACCAACGCTTGCCGCAAGGGCGATCACGCCACACGTGATCCGTCACACGAGCGCTTGTCATCTGCTACAGGCCGGTGTCGATCTCAACACCATCCGTGCATGGCTCGGACATGTCAGCCTCGATACGACCAACATCTACGCCGAAATCAATCTTGAGATGAAGGCAAAAGCAATGGCACTGTGCGATGCAGGAACCGTCAGCTCAGACCGGCCTTGGAAAAAAGACAAAGGTGTGATTGCATTCTTGAG
>JAAENL010000468.1 GCA_024224435.1 Halieaceae bacterium | reverse complement strand
GCTATTCTTATCGCTACCAGTCTGAGTCGTTGGGAACACGATAAATCGCAAGATGACATGACCTCGGATGACGAACTCGGCGGCCTCTATCTCTCTCGCCATGTCGCGTTCCACTCACTTACGCTCATGGCCGCAGGCATCTATCTGATCACTATGGCTTTGGCGGCCTACTTCATAAGCTACCTTGGTGGGACCTGGGGCGGTGTGTTCCAGATCGTGTTCCTGTGCGGCGCGGGAATGATACTCGCTGTGCTACTTTTCTCAGGCCGTATTCGAGCCCGAATGCGCGTCTGGCTGAGCAAAAACTTCTTCAGCTACAAGTACGATTACCGCCTTGAGTTGCTGGAATTTACCCGAGTACTTGCCAGTGAAAATATGAATGTGCCCGAAAATATCACGTGCGCCGTTGCAAATCTTGCGCAAAGTCCCGCTGGCATTTTGTGGAGTCTCGGGGAAGATGGGCGATTCGATCTCGATGCCACCTGGCAAATGCCACCGCCGAAGAGCACCATAGACCTGCGCCCGCTAGCGAGCTGGCTGCGAGAAAACGAGTGGATAATTGATATCGAGGAGTGGAAGCTCGAACCGGACCTCTATGGTAATCTTCAAATGCCGCGCGAGTTAGCGGAGATCCCTGGCGCCTGGTTAGTCATCCCATTGCTGTTCGGCGAAAGATTGCAGGGGATACTGCTGCTGCGGGGCGCCGACCAGGCAAGAGATCTAAACTGGGAAGACAGGGACCTGCTGAAGGTGGCGGGCAAGCAAGCAGCCAGCCACTTGGCACAACATCGAGCTGACCAGGCGCTGGCGCAGTCCCAACAGTTTGAAGCGTTCAATCGATTGTCTGCGTACGTTATTCACGATCT
>JAAENL010000467.1 GCA_024224435.1 Halieaceae bacterium | reverse complement strand
TTATTTGGCGCTTTTGCTGGGCGGGTTGGTGGCACAATTCGCCTCGATTGTAGACGGCTGCGACGGCGAAGTGGCCAGGCTCACATATCAAAGCAGCTCCTACGGCGGCTGGTTTGATGCGGTACTGGATCGTTATGCCGACGCCTTCCTGCTTTTTGGTCTCATGTGGCACGCCTACGTAGATAAAACGGATAGTCTTATCCTGTTGATCGGATTTTTAGCGATTATCGGCTCCTTTATGTTGAGCTATACGGCCGACCAGCACGACAGCCTCATGCGCGACCGGATCAGTTATGGCAAAGGATTGCGTCTGGGTCGCGATATCCGTGTCTTTTTGGTATTCCTCGGTGCTATATTCAACCAGGCGTATTTGACCCTGGTTGTGATTGCCGCTGTGATGAACATTGCAACCATACGCCGCTTGATCATCTGCCGGGATCATGGATAGCATCGACTGCGCCAAACAAAGAATCCGAGAGATTATTGCGGACTCCGGGGTACCGGAAGACCCGCGTCATGCCGAAAACACTCTCAAGTGGCTGTTCAGACTTGAGCCCAAAGTCGACCAGGCGTTGCAGATCGCGGCGCTGGCCCATGATATCGACAGAGCTGTTGAGACCCGTAAAGTACGCCGCGAAGATTTTACTGATTATAATGAGTTCAAGGCCGCTCATGCCCGCAACGGAGCAGCGATTCTGAGGGAGATCCTGGACAAGTGCGGTGTGGCCAAGTCTGTTGCGGACGAGGCCTGCCGCTTGGTAGGACTTCATGAAGCTGGCGGCGATCCCCGCTCCGATCTGCTCAAGGATGCGGACAGTATATCCTTTTTTGAGGTCAATATGCCCCTGTACT
>JAAENL010000466.1 GCA_024224435.1 Halieaceae bacterium | reverse complement strand
GGCCTCCCCCAGTGCGATCGCCTCACCTTTCGCAAGGGCAGTCAGTGCCGCACACGTCCCCTGCGCCGATTCGGGCACCATCGAACGCACGTAGTCCTGGTCATCGGGGTTGGATCTGCGCAGGCAGATGTAGGAGCTGCACTGGGCGAGCACGGTTTCTGATACGTCGGCTGGTCGCTGGCTGACTACGCAGAGTCCCACACCATATTTCCTGCCGTTCTTGGAGATCCTTTCCATGGCCCGGCGCGCTTCGCGGTAACGCGGCGCCTCCAGGCGCGGAATATATTCATGCGCCTCCTCGCAGACAAGGAATAGCGGAAACTCCATGCACTGAGGGTTCCAGAAGTTGAATTCAAAAACCAGCCGACCGATTTGCGCTGTGACCATTGGCGCGACATCAAAGGGAACCGCACTCAAGTCAAGGACGGTGATGGCCGCGTTCGGTTCGCCACGCCCTACGATGTCCTGCATCAGGCCTGTCAGAGATTCGGTAGAGTTACGTGTTTTTGGCCGCATAAAGAAATCATAACGGGTGTCACTCAGCAAGCTTTCGATCCTGACCAGCAACTGGCTGAACCTGCCATAGAGCGGTGATTTTTTCTTGCCGAAATCGCTGGTTTCCGAGTTCGATTTCTCTATCATTTCTACAAATGTATCGATCGGGTAATAGACTGGCGAGTCCACGGTGATATGCCCTAGATCAAGGTGTGCGTTGGCTTCCTGCTTGAGTCGAATCACAATGGAGCGCAGGTAGGACGTCTGCAGTGATGCGTCCTCATCGTCGGGATCAACAATAAGATCGCACAGCTCGGAGTAAGTGAGCAGCCAGTACGGAAATTCTGCCTGTTGCGCATTAAGGCTGCGCACCATGTGTTCCGGAAAGGGTGACTTCGCTGAGACGCCATCAATCTCCTTGTCGCAGTATTCGCCGTGCATATCCAGCAGCACGATATGTGCGTTGGGCATATTGCGCAGCGCCGATTGCAGCAGGCTGGTGACTGTCCAGGATTTGCCTGCACCGCTCTGCCCGAGAATCGCCGCATGTCGCCCGAAAAATGAAGAGGCATCCAGGTGTACATCAACGGACTCGAACGCTGTCAGTTGGCCTACCTTGAACTCGATATCTTCGCGCTTGTCGAAAATACTGGAGAGCTCGTCGAAATTGACCGGGTGTACCTCGTCGCCAATGTTGGGAAATTGTGAAACGCCCTTGACGAAATCGCCGTAGGTATTGAATTCCCCCACCGGCGCAATACGCACCATGTGTGCCGCCTGACCCTGTCGGTCGGCTGTGCGATAACTGCGCTCTACCATAACCAGAATTTTAGAATGTGCCTGGTGTATCGCCAGGTAGGAGCCGACCTGGCCGCTGCGGGCGCTACCTTCGCCCAGCTTTCCCTCGGCGATCTGTTGATCATTATCTGTGATCAACCTGGCGGTGAAATAATCCCCTGAAACCTCGGCCAGCAGCCCGATCCGTGTGCTTGTTTCCTGTGACATCCCTGAAATTCCCCCACCTCTGACGGTCCGCTTTTAAACCAGCCAGAAGCACTGTGTTTTTCACGATTATGAGACAGGTGTGCTGCGCGGTACAGTAAAAAGCCTGCATAACCGCACAAAGATGATTGACGTCACACCATGCCTGGTCATTATTCGAAAGAATACGCCACTCAGTAGCAAATCCCGCGACTCACCGATGCCATACTGCAGATAGGGTTTGCTAAGCGCCGAGACCGGATCCTGAGCTAGTTTTCCATCGGGAAGCGCAGGGAGAAGATGACCCCGGATTCATCGGGCAGGTTGTCCGCGGTCACTCGCCCGCCATGAAAATCAGAGATCAAACTTACTATATGTAAACCGAGTCCTAGATGTACATCGCCGGTCTGCTCTTCTCGCAGTGACACCATCGGGTCGAACAAGCGGTCGCGCAAGCTCAGGGGCAGGGTCGGCCCGCTATTGGAAAGTGACAGGTTCCAGCTGTTCTC
>JAAENL010000465.1 GCA_024224435.1 Halieaceae bacterium | reverse complement strand
GTGAACACGCTGGTGATGAACACCGATCTGTCGGGTCAGCCGAGTTTTGAGGCCGCATTACAACGGGTGCAGGAGACCTGTCTGGACGCCTACAGTCATCAGGATATACCTTTCGAGCGCCTGGTAGAGGCGATCAATCCGACCCGAGACCCGTCACGCACGCCGCTATTCCAGACCCTGTTCTCGTACCAGGACATGTCTGCGCTCAGTCTGACGATGGATGAGGTGGAGCTAGAGCATTTTGAGTTACCCGTAACGGTATCACGAACGGATACGACCTTGTGGCTCACACGTGGATTACAGTCTGGTCTGCATGGCCTGCTAGAGTACAGCACGGATCTGTTTGATGCGCAGACGATAGAAGGTTTTATTGAACGTTTTCAGGTATTACTCGAGGGTATCGTAGCGGCACCGAAGACACCGATAGGCAAGTTACCATTGCTGTTAGCCAATGAGCGTGAGCGGCTGGTGCAGGAGTGGAACGACACCGCTGCCGATTACCCACGGGAGTTATGCATACACGAACTGATTAGCGCGCAGGTGAAGCGAATACCGGATAGGATTGCGCTGGAGTTCGAAGACGAGCATCTGAGCTATGCCGAGTTGGATGAACGGGCGAACGAAGTGGCTTATCGCTTACGGGGTCTTGGTATTGAGCCGGCAGCGCTGGTTGCAGTGTGCCTTGAGCGCTCTGCTGATATGGTGGTGGCCTTGCTGGGTGTACTGAAGGCGGGTTGCGCCTATTTGCCGCTGGATCCGGACTTTCCGTCCCAGCGCCTGAGTTTTATATTCGAAGATGCGAACGTGTCCTGTTTGTTGACGGAGTCATCGCTGCGTGAGCGTTTGCCGGAGACGCGAG
>JAAENL010000464.1 GCA_024224435.1 Halieaceae bacterium | reverse complement strand
GGGTCGATGCATTGATCTCCCTGGCGATATGCCGTGTAGTGGCATTTCCTTCGGGCACTTTTATCGTCAAGTCACCCTCCGCGATCTTGATGAGCGCGCTGGTGATCTCCGCCACGCCTTTCTCCGTCTGCAACATCCTGCGCCGCATGCCCTGGTACGCAAGTAGTGCAGCTGCCAGAATTACCGGCGCGGCAAACAGCACGACCAGCACGCCGGCTTCCGGCTCCATCATCAATGCGTAAACCACCGCACTGGCGACGCCCAACGTACCCAGTCCCGCAGCAATTACTCCATAACTCGAAAATTCTGTATTCATACCTTTAATCATTTTCTTTCCTCCTTTGAGACGAAGCTCTACCAGCACTGGCGTTGGACAGATCTTCATCCGCCACCACCTTGTCAATATCAAGAATCGCGAGGAAATCTCCCTTGTAGAGATATCCACCCTGCGCGTACTTCGTGAAATCAGGGTCTACCTGATGGTCTGTAATGCGTTCCTCCACAGCGAAGCGCAAATCGCGCTGCACGTGGCTCAATGTGAGTCCGAAGTACATCCCCGGACGCCGAATTACGATGCAATATTCGCGAGCGCGACCGGTGTAAGGCCGGCCGCGAAACAAAACATCACCACTGAATATCGGCAGGAGACCGCCCTTGTAGGCCGCCACACCGATAACCCAGTCCTTGGTGCCGGGGATCGAGGTCATTTCGGGCGTCTCGATGATTTCCTCGAGTTCGCCCGCCCCAATCAACAGAGGAACCCCTGCTATACCCAGAGAGGTACCCACCCAGGTCTCTGCGACTTCTGGTAGCGCGGGCGAGGGCACACTGTCGTAGGCATAGAGCCGTTCCAAGACCTCCAGTGACTGTAAAGCGGACACATTCATGATCAGGCCGCCGCCTTACGCGCTGTATGGTTATAGATCAGCTCGCGGAGAACATTCTCAGGGGGTATTTTGGTCACATGTGCGGTCGCACCGCGCGCCTGCCCCTTGGCGATATCAAAAATTCCGTCAGAGGACGACAGCATGACGACCGGGGTGTTACGCGTGTCCTCCGCGTTTCGAATCAGGGTGCAAGTCTGATAGCCGTCCAGTTCCGGCATGGTGATATCCAGAAAAATGAGATCCGGCTTAAAGCGGCGCAGCATGCCCAGCGCCTTGTAGCCATCCTCCGCGCATTCCACCTCACACCCCATATTGCGCAGGGTATGCGACATCATCATGCGTATGGTTTTGGCATCATCGATGACGGCGATCTTGATACCGTTGAGGTCGTATTGTTCCGTAGCGTCGTTCATGGTCTCCCTCGCAACTCGCACAGTTATTCCAGTAGGTTATGTTGTAACAGTATTTGTATTCCACTGGGATGCGGCAAGGAAAAACTGGAGATTTCTAAAGAAAGTCCGGATTTTTGTCCGAGCAGAGCCATAGCAGGCCCGTAAAAATTACGTATCTATATGTTTTTTATTGCTTTTTTGGGGCGCTACAAAAACAGTGAACCAGGTCTCAAAAATACCCTCTACCCGCTTGCGCTGGCGAAAAACCGGGCAAAGCAGTCCGCTACTCGGGGAACATAAAGCTCTTGAACGGCTCCAGGTGACCCGCCTGGAAATCGCGTAATTCGTAAATGTTGAACTTTTGCATCAGCGTCAGGCAGCGCTGAAACACTTGATCAGCGTTATAGGCGGTGGGCGGGATGCCGTACTCGTCGGTGATTTGCGCAAATATGGTGGAGGCGATTTCGCGCCGGGTCTGATCCTCCCGGTAAAGGGCCTGGTTAACGGGGGAGGAAACGATAGGCGAACCATAAACCAGAAATGCCTCCCAGCGTCTTAGATCCTGTCCCTCACCCAACTGCGCCACCAGAAATTTAACCATGTTGTGCAAGTCAAGGCGGGGCGGCAGCACGTCCTTCTGCAACCATTTGCGCACATCGGTCTCGCGCCAATCGCTGTTAATCCCCAGCAAGCTTATCACTCGGCCCTCCGCTTGGGGCGGCGCGACATTGGCCAGATCCCACAACATATTAAGCCGGGCCGAAAAACCAAGGCTCAATGGCAGGCTTGAATCAGCATGCTCGACATACTCACGGGCGCACTCCTCCGGGGCTTTGGACTTGCCAGCCGGCGCAGTCTTCCGCGCGCCGGCGATCAATTTTCCTGACATGCTCTATACCCTCTCAAGAGGCCAGCACCTCCCGCAAACGCTTGTGATAGGTGGGTGCAGATACACCCAGAATACGAGCCTTGCTCGCAGTGCTCAACGATCCGGCTTGATCCAGTAGTTGTGCTAACACCGTGTTCCCCACCAACGACAACGGTGAGACCTCGGGTGGCGCAGTTTCCCTGACCCACTCCCATAGCAATCGGCGGGGAGTCTGCCATACGGAACTGCTATTTCGTTCCTCTTCCCGGTCTTTGATTTTAGGTAACCAGCGGCTAATATTTCGCGCCCGCGTATGCAGGAATTCAGCGGCACGCGGCAGATCTCCGCGATAGCGGTCCAGTGCGGCCAATACGATGTCGTCCTGAGCCCACACTCCCAACGGCTTGACCATCTCCAATGAAAGCAGGCTGTGCACCGCCTCGCCCAGAGCAACATGCACCGCCTCCAGAGTGGTTGGGGTGTAACTCACCTCATCACTCTCTGGCGCTAACGCCGCTGTCAAAAAAGGCTGCGACTCGGGCACCAAAGGCGCTCCCTGAGCACTGATACCCTTGAACAGACCAAGATCCACAGGCGTCAGCCAGTCCTTGGGGGTCTTGTCTAGCGCATCCTGAATGCATTGGCGCATCTCGCTGATGTTGCCTGGCCAATCGTATTGCAGCATGGCCTGCTCCGCGTCCGGCGTAAAGCCCTTCATGTCACGATCGCGTAGCGCACCCTCCTGACCAAGTATCTTGTGTGCCCAGCGCAAAACCGCCTGCTTACGGTCACGAATCGGCGGCACCCGAATAGGATAACCAGCGAAAGCACTAGCCAGTGACTGCGTCAATTCGCCACGCCGCAATAGCGCCTCGAGGGATTCAGGAAACAACGCGATCAACTTCACGCGAGGCATTGCCCTGGGCGGCGTAACGTCGGCCAGCGTTCGGGAGGCAATTTGCCGGGCCAGCTTTTGCTGTGCATCTTCATGCAGCAGGTGGGGTGATTTAAACACCAAGGTTTTTCCCTCGGCGCCTGCAAGTTCCCGAGCTATTTGAGCCTGAGCCGCCTTACGACTGCGAAAGTTTCGGCAATTAATTGATACAAGCATCTCGCTGGCGGCTTCGGATTCATCGTGAATCACTTGGGCAACATACATCTTGCCGGTACCCGCCTCTCCGATAATAGCAACAGGAAGATCGAGTCCAGCGAGAAAGATGGCCTGGTCTACCGCGCCTTCCATATTATCCACAACGTAACCGTCGATATCCTTCTCAATTGGCGCAACAGGCGGAGCGGTCGAAGCAGGGGCTATCGACTTCCTAAACGAGTCTTGCCGAGCCCCGGCGCGATCGTCGGAGCGTACGCTGCCATAAATCCCGCCAGAACTGGCCAGGCGACCACCGACCAGTGCACTGTCACGCGCGCCCGCAGGCCGAATAATCCCGTCCTCGCCACTGTATTGTGCAAGCGCGAGGGAGGTGCTGGCTGCCCAAAGCGTAGCAATTCCGCTGGAACCGGCTGAGCGATTCGCCAACCCGATACACAGGCGGCCGCCTGCAGCAATGCAGCCAGCGTCCGCGTGCTCCCGACGCAGGTGAGACAAAAGTGCCAGGCAGATATCCTGCGCCTCTTCACCGAGGGTCTGATCCAGACGAATCGTTATAGCGGACGCGACCGGCGAAGCAATTTCATCCCGCTTGCGCAGGATACCCCGCAGACTGGCATACATCGTCGACATCAAGCGGACGAATTCATTCGTAGCAGCAGCCCCGTCCAGGGAAACCCGGTCGAGACCAAGAACAGCCACCGTATCCCCGGGCGACAGGGCAGCGGCCAGACTGGACTGTGCGTCACCGATTAGCTCCCATAAAAATAAATCTCGCCCTGTTGTCGCTCCCGCACTGCAGGGCGTAAGCAAGCCCGCAAGAATAGTGTCCCCGCCTCCGGGCAAGTTGATAACAAACGGGGGGATTTTCACGTGCCCATCAAGTTGCAGGGCCTGTCCAAGAATCAACTCGCTCTCTTTGCAACAATGAATGACACGGGGCCATGCTTCTCCCTGCAACTGAGAGAGCTCGGCTCCCAAAAGATGAGCCGCCGAACTGTTGGCATCGATGATATCGCCACTGACGGAATCGATCGAAAGACAGGCCTCATCGAGTCTGTCACGCATCACCATTATCTACCCACCTTGCCAGAACGTGGCTAAGCAACTTGTGCGCCCACCTGAGGCGGGTTTTTCTCCGGTTCTGCAAACTGCCGCATGGCATAATCGACCCTGTGCTCGCTACGAAAACGTCGGTTCGATGTCAGCCCTTCTATGTGCCGTAAGCGCGGTAACAAGCCGCGCCCGTTGGCGATCTGTATGGCGAGCCCCGGTCGAGCGTTGAGCTCCAGCAGCTGGGGACCCTGCAGTCTGTCCAACACGATATCAGTACCGATATAGCCCAAGCCCGTCATGTCGTAACACTGGGATGCCAGCAGGAGAATATCGCGCCAACCTTCTATGTGAATATCGCCAAGGGCCTGTCCGGTATCCGGGTGCATACTGACGGGACGGCCGAACTGCGCGGCGTAAAGACAGCGACCCGTATCCAGCGCTAAACCAACACCCACAGCGCCCTGATGCAGATTCGCCTTGCCATCGGAGGCGTGCGTGGACAGCCGTAACATCGCCATCACGGGGTAACCTTTGAAAACGATAATACGTATATCGGGCACGCCCTCGTGCGAGTACCCCGAAAAGCATTCGTCGAAGGCTATCAGGTCTTCGACAATGGCCACGTCTGGAGACCCTCCAAGAGAATACAAACCCGCCAGAATATTACTCATATGCCTGCGAATATCACTGACTGAGATCTCGGCACCGGAGCTGCGAACAAATTGATCGCCATGCCGACCGGTGATCACCATAATGCCCTTGCCGCCAGACCCCTTGGCCGGCTTCAAGGCGAAGTGCTCAAGCCCCGCAAATTCCTGCTCAATGTGACTGATTTCATGTTGCTCACGCACGACGAACCGCAGCAGAGGGGTCGGAACGCCATATTCCTGTGCCAGCAGTTTAGTCTGCAATTTGTTATCGACCAGCGGAAACAATTTGCGGTCATTGTAACGATTGATGAAATCGACATTGCGACAATTCATGCCGAGCATGCCATAGTTTTTCAGTTGTTTTCGAGAAACCCACGCCCTGCCCATCAGAGGTCGTCCATTGCTCTAAAGCGCCACAGTTCGGATAGCTTATACCCCGTATATTGCCCCATCGCCAAAATGGAGGCCAGCAGCACCAGATTAAGTTCCGGGAAATTAAAGGACAGATGGACCAGCAGCGGGTTCTCCATCAGCAAGTAGGCAAATACCGCCACCAACAAGCTGCCTCCGCCCTGCTTGATCACCTCCGATGAGCCGTCCTCCTCCCACAGAATCGACATACGCTCTATCGTCCAGGCGATAATGATCATGGGGAAGAACGTAATAGTCATACCCGTGCTGAAACCCAGCTGGTAGCCAATAATACTGAAGGCAGATATGAGGAAAACCACCAGCACAATCAGCGTAGCAATCCGCGCCACTAACAGGAGGTTCAGGCGCGAGAGATAACTGCGCAGGGCAAGGCCCGCGGCGACAATCAGCACGAAGCTGACCAGGCCTGCCACCAGCGAGGTCTGCAGGAAAGCCAACGCAATCAGAACTGGCATAAATGTTCCCGACGTCTGCAAGCCAATGATAACCCGCATGAACACCACCACTGCCGCGCCAAGTGGCAACAGCAGCAGTAGTTTGAACATACTCTGCTCCTCGATCGGCAGACGCTGCACCCCCAGCCGGGAAAACAGCCCCTCACCGGTGCTGGCGCGGGCCAGCTGGGTCGCGGGAATCGTTTGTCGAATCATCGAAAACTGCACACGGGATTTTGCACCACCAATGACATCCAGTACCGACGCGCGGCCCCGGGTCCACACCAGAAAATCTGCGGGCAAACCCACCGCGCCGGTGCGCGGATCCACCAGCAACCACTCGCTGCCAGTGTAAAACTCCACCAAGCGCGACAGAGTCTGCCGGCGACGAGCGTCTTCCAGATAGAGGCCCTTGACGGAGCGCGTCGCAATGTCAGCGCGTTCCAGCAGGTGCATAAGGAGATCTGAGCGTTGCTCAGCCCCGGAGCGCAGCAAGGCTGCGTTCTGGGACGCCGCACTGTCTAGCAGCTTGATCAATTCCCGAGTCAGACTCTGGGGAGAGCTGGAACGCTCGCGGGCCACCTTAAGCAGATCCCGGGCTGCCAGTTCACGCGCCTCGTCCCAGTATACGATTCTCGACCGATCGACCGGGGGATCATTGGCGTGGTTGTCATCCCGATTTTCAGACTCCACCAGCTGCGCGCTGTAATAAAGAGACTGCTCACCCGATGCCTCGCGACGGGTCCACTCCGCGCGGCGACTGCGGCGCTCTGTCAGGATCGCAAAGCCGTACCCCGGGGACGCGGCCTGTTCCGCAACAAGCTGATAGCCCGGTAACTGATCTTCGGGTAAAGCGAGACTCGCAGTGACCGCGCCACCATCCGCATCAAAGTCGATACGCGCCTCCACCAACCAGACAGACTTCTCCTGCCCTGGCAAAAACGGGGTTCCGGTATCCACGTGGCGCGCAATCGCCAGTATCACGCCGCCCAATGCCAACAGTACCAGGATGGCGAAGAAACCGCGTTTTTGATTCACTGCGCAGTCTCGGAACTGGTCGGGGGGCGGGCATAGGGGGCAATATTTTTGCGGCTGACATCCACCACTATGACGTCGTTGAGCACACTGCGTCCGATCTGGGCCTGGTAACCATTGTGTGTCCGTTCAGAGAGGATAAACTCCACCGTCTGGGCAAAGGGACCAATAACTGCCCTCATCTGGACCAAGGGACGACGTCGAGTTTTGCCTGATACCGTTTGCACCATGCCCACCATGCGCTGCACACGACGCTCTGCGAGAACAGACTCCCCAGAGACCGGGTTCACCACATTAAAGCGCACCCAACGCTTGCCATCCCGTTCAAACAATTCAACATTTCGCACACTCAATACCGAGGTATCAGCGCCGGTGTCTATCCTTGCGGCCAGAGCAAACCCCAAATCACTCATCCAGATAGATTCCAAACCGCCCACCACGGTTTTCCCTGCGATCCTCTCTGCTTCAGGGCAGGCCTGAACCGGAGAACACTCGGCCGCGACTGGAGCCAGGGTCGGCGCAATACTGTTCCCTAAACGCTGGATCTCACGCTGCTGCGACTCCAGCTGGCGCCCATATTCACGCAACAGTGCATCGGCTTCAGTCTGGTTAACCAGTGATTGATCCGCCTTCGACATCAACTGGTCAAGCCGCGGGTCGCTTTCTGACTGCTGGCCAACAAACGGCGCACAGGCAGCTGATAGGGACAGGATAACGATCCAGAGGGGCAGGCTAAGGATATAACGGCTCGGCATATAGCGTTGGACTGAAACAAGCTGGCAGTTTGCGATGCGTCACTCTAACGACCGCGCTCCAGAAAGTAAATTGCCCCTGTAACGGCTCAGGGCACATCCACCGGACCCGTTCTGGACCAGAGCAGATTGAAAACTCTCCGGGCAATGCGCCACCCAGCTGATGTTCGCCTCAACTGATCCTGGTAGAGTATGCCCATATCGATTTTGCAGGTTTCGCCCCCATCTGTACGCAAGTGCGAAGCGAGGCAATAGGTTTCGCCCTCGGCCACATCGCAGTCGACCTCGTAGAGAGTATTAAACACCTGATGCAGGGTGGTCGTGTATGTCTCCAGCGCGAGCATCATCTCCTGAATGTGGGCAAGGGAACGGACCTCGCGACCGGAGTAATCGAAAACGGCATCCTCGCAGAACACGTCAGCAAACCCCGTGTAGTTCTTACGATCGGCGCATCTGGCGTATTGGTACATGAGGCGCTGTATCGCCACGTGGTCTTCAACAGAAATCGTCATCTGACCTCCTTTGCGTGGATCTTACCCAGAATTCGCGCAAAGGCGTCGGCCTCCTGCGCGCCCTGCACCATATACTGTTGTTGAAAAAAAAATGCGGGTACAGCGTGAATATCACGCTCACGCCACTGCGCTTGCTGCTCCCGCACCGTTCCAGCAAAGCGTGCCTCATTGAGTACAGATCTCGCTTCGTCCGGGTCAAGCCCGACAGAACACGCGACATCGACCAGCAGCTCCATATTGTCAACGTCCCCACGATGACTGAAGAATGTCTCGAACAGCGCCATTGCCAGTTCGGTTTGCAACCCCTGCGCACCGGCCCAATACAGCAACTGGTGGGCGCGGAACGTATTCACCATACGCATGTCTTCATAGTAGTCGAAACGAAAACCCAGCGCGTCGCCCAATTCAACGAACCTGCGCCGGGCACTCTGGCTCTGAGCTGCACCGGTGCCGTACTTCTGCGCGATATGCTCGCGCAGGTTCTGTCCTTCCGCCGGCATCTGTGGATTTAGCTCAAATGGATGCCAGCGGATCGAAACCTCAAATTGATCCACCGTATTTCGTAACGCTTTCATCAACTGCTTGTAGCCGACGATACACCAGGGACAAACTACATCCGAGACAATATCCACCTGCAGTGGCAGCGGCGCTTGGTTCGATGACATTTTGTCTCCATCACTTTCACTCTCAAGGCCTATGTTAAAGCCTTGCGCCCGAGCACGCGAGGCCCAGCCGCCAAAGTGAACGCTGCCCATAAGCATCGCAACTCCGTGTCCCCGCCAAACGACGCCACGACTAACGCAAATATAGAAGTGGAGCACATCTCTGGGAAAATCTGCGGTTTTCGCCGGAATGGGGTTTTTTACCTAGCCGAGCTGCTAGAGGGAATATTCAACTCACCATGACTGTGCATATCGATTTCCACAACAGAGCCAGTAGCACATTGGGAAAGGCACCACGATGAAATTACTTGAACACTCGGCGCAGGGCGTCTCAATCCAGTTAGATCAGAGAGAGCTATTACTGGTCATGGCCCTGGTGCAGGAGGGCAGAGAATCCTTCGGCTGCAATATGAACAGTGGTCGTGCGCTGGACAATCTGATCAGTCAGGCCAATGTACTGGTCGAAGCAGCCCGAAGGGGCAGCCTGCTGGACAATCTTGAGCGTCCACGAACCAGCACATTGGTGAATCTGCATCACGGGCTTTCGTAGAACGCAACAAACGGTTAACCGCTTCCGCTGGCCGGTTTTTGGTGGCCGCAAAGTGCCATTGAGCGTATCCTGTTTTGCTTCGGCTGCCCACGCAGCGTGCAACCGAAACCCGATGAGTAATCCATGATGGAGCGCGCCGCATGAGAGCAAACCCCGATGAGCACCTCGTTGAGCGACCACAACGCACACGACTGCCCCTTGTTGAAGCGGTGCTGGTCCTCGGCGTTATTGGCGCACTCGTCTACTGGTATATGAGTGAGAATACGCAGGGGCTCGATGTGGTTGTCGAAGCGCCCGCGCCCGCGCGGGAAGCATTCCGTGAAACCCTGTCAGCCGCTCCCGATATCCCAAGACGCGACGACAAAGCGGCATCGGTATCGCTCACAACGCCGCGCAACCTGCCGGCCGATGGCATGGCGAATCAACAACCGTCTGCCCAGCCGGGATCACAGGTAGCACCACTCTCACAGGAGGACGGTGATGCCAGAGTACGCGACTTCGTCAATGGATCAGGGGCGACTCTCGGCCTGGATAAGCTAGCAACCAGCCCAGACCCCATCGCTACAACAGCGGCGCTGATAGACGGAGCAAGCCGCGGCTTGATTTTGCGTAAAATCCTGCCTCTCTCACCACCCTTGGCAGCCTTCAGCGTCAGCGGAGAGGGTGATCCGCTATACATGGCGCCAGACAGTTACAAGCGCTACGACAGCTTTGCCGAAACAGTGGCATCACTGGACAGTAACGACATCGCGAACGGCTTCCATCAATTACGTAAACTCTATGAGGCTGCCTATGAAGAGATGGGGCTTGATACCACCGAGTTCGACAATGCCGTTATTCGGACGCTCGATACGGTGCTGGCGACACCCGAGATAAAGGAACCCATTGCCGTTAAACAAAAGTCCGTCGTTTACGTTTACGTAGATCCCGCATTGGAAAGCCTTCCTCCTTTGCAAAAGCAGTTGTTGCGTATGGGGCCAGAGAATATTTTACGTATCAAGCAATTTGCTCGAACCATGCGGAAAAAGCTATTAGAGCCCACCAAGTATTAGGTTGACAGAGCACAGCCGATAGATAGGGCCGGCTGATCTAAAAACGTTGCGCAATCACCCCAATTAAGCGCGCGGTCGCCGCACGGGCTCTCCAGAGACACATTCTGTCAGGGTTTCGCAAACCGATGCATAGACCGACATGGTCATGAGCCAGCGAGCAGGCACGCCTTCTGATAATGAGGAGATTACGACTCAAAACGGGGTTGCAGGAACGGCGACAAACCGCGGTTCGGCTTTGACTGCAGGATCTCAACACCGGTCGGCTAAACGATGGTAAAGCATCTCTGCCGCCAGCGCATAACCTCCTAGCTTGCGACCCAGAGGTATGCGCCCCGGTGGCACACGCTCGAACATTTCAAGGCGAGCCGTGTTGCCC
>JAAENL010000463.1 GCA_024224435.1 Halieaceae bacterium | reverse complement strand
CTGGTGAAGTTGAAAGCGGGCTTCCTCGAACACCTTCCAAATACTGGCACGCTGCTTGCGCGATAGCGGGACCCCCCTGCCAATACGACTGGCATGGAAATACTCCTGCTGACTGTTTACGCGTTGGGGTAAAACAACTCTCTCCCACTCCTCCCGGTAGAACGAATCGGGCAGATCAAGCTCCCCTGAAGCAAACTGCAGCGCCTTATCCCAGCAACGATCAAACGCCTGGTCACCTGGGTACTTGATGTTTGTGGGTTGGTTCTCGCGTTTCAGGAAACGACTCACCAGGGCATCGATATTGATCACATCGATTCGCCCCATCTCCCCGGTGTTGCAGATTTTGCGTAGGTTGGCCTCGATGTCCATCGCCAGGTTACGCGTATAGGTGGTCATCAACACGCGTTCGTCCGGCCCGAGCCGATTGCGCACAAGCCATCTGGCCCGATGCATGGCAACCACCGTCTTACCGGTACCCGCACCGCCCAGCACCCTAACCGGACCATTCCAATCGCGCTCGACCAGCTTACGCTGGGAGGGGTGTAAAAACACCCGCCATTGCTCCAGCGGCGCATCGAGCATCTGCTGGAGTTCCGCCTCGTCATCCACGACGTGAAAACGACGCTGCGAGTGTGGGCGCTGCAATGCGGCAGCAAGATCATCGGCATCGACCT
>JAAENL010000462.1 GCA_024224435.1 Halieaceae bacterium | reverse complement strand
TGCTACGCATGCCCGGACACTGCAGGGTCAACCTCGGCTGTATTGAAGGTCTCGATACCTCGGGGTTTGAGGTGACCATCTTCGACGGGAAGCATCTCCTGTAGCAATACCTCGCGGGTGATCGCCCAGACCGGGTCGCTCGTTTTTTGTGGCCTTGTTCAGGCGCAAAAGCATCGGGAATTCAAAAATCCGCCGAGTTCCACCAACCCTGTCCGCTGCTCACCATTAAGTTTGGTCTCCGGTGCCGCCCTGGTGCAATATAGGGCTGGTAATAAACCGGAGCTCGACCTATGCAGAACATTCTGATCGTCATGGCTGACCAGCTAAGCGCCCTCGCGCTCGGCTGTTACAACAATCCCACGGTGAGAAGTCCGCAGGTAGACTATCTCGCCGCTGAAGGCGTGTGCTTCGATGCGGCTTACAGTTCCAGTCCGTTGTGTACCCCGGCACGTTACGCCTTCATGACCGGGCAGAATATTTCGGCTTGCGGTGGCTATGACAACGCTTCCTGCATGCCGGCGACGATGCCCACCTTCGCACACTACCTGCGGTTGATGGGCTATCGCACCTGTCTGTCGGGTAAAATGCATTTTGTCGGGCCGGACCAGTTGCACGGTTTCGAAGACCGCGTGACAACCGATATCTACCCGGCCGATTTTGGCTGGATCCCCGACTGGAAGAACGCTGACCGGCGTATCGACCAGTGGTATCACAACATGTCGAGCGTGAAACAGGCCGGGGTCGCCGCAATTACCAATCAGTTTGCCTACGACGATGAGGTTGGCGCCCGGGCGATGCGGGTGCTATACGATCACGCCCGAAGCGAAGACCCGCGCCCGCTCTGCCTGGTCGCTAGTTTTATTCACCCGCACGATCCCTACGCAACCCGTCAGAAATACTGGGATTTGTACGCCGGTGTCGATATTCCGCTACCCACCGTGTCACGCCCGTCGATCCAGGATGCGCATAATGCGCGGCTCGAAAAAGTGATTGCGCTCGATGCGGTCGATGTCAGTGAACAGGAAATAGTCAATGCCCGTCGAGCATATTACGGCAATGTCAGTTATATCGATGAGTGGCTGGGGCGGTTGCGCGCTACGCTTGACGAATGCGGCATGGCCGACAATACGACCATCATCTTTACCGCTGATCATGGCGATATGCTGGGCGAATTCGGGCTCTGGTATAAAATGAGTTTCCGTGAGTGGTCGAATCGAATACCGCTGATCGTGCATCAGCCAGGTCGTTTCAGTGCGCGTCATGTGGCGGCGCCGGTGGCACAGGTCGATGTATTGCCGACGCTGGTCGATATTGCAGCGGTGTCGACGGGCGCCGCGCCGCCGCCGCCCATTGATCCGCTCCATGGGCGCTCATTGATTCCGTTATGCGATGGTGACGCGAGCAATGACCCCAATGCCTGTGTTAGTGAATTCCTGGGCGAGGGCACCTCCGCACCCATGCTGATGATCCGGCGGGGGAAGCACAAGTACATCTCCTGCAGTACCGATCCTGAGTTGCTTTTCGATCTCGAAAATGATCCCGATGAGCTTGAGAACTTGCTCGACCATGACTTGCTAGCTGATTTTCGGCGCGAGGCGGGCGATTACTGGGATGTCGAGGCTGTACGCCAAACCGTGATTCATGACCAGGCGCGTCGTCGTGCAGTGCATGCTGCCCTGCGGGTCGGTCGCTATCAGAGCTGGGATTTTAACCCGGCTCGAGAATCCTCAGAGGAATATACGCGCAGCCATATGGATCTGACTCGCTTCGATATTACTTCGCGTTTTCCAAGACCCAAAGCATTCAGCCCCAAATGGAAATGATGTGGTTGAGGCTGGCATCGGCAAGCCGCATAAGGCGCATTCCCCCCTGTGCGGGATCGAAACATTCCGTCTATACTCAGAGCACGGTCCTAATCGGATGTAGGTCTTGGGGAATGGTGCCAGAGTGAACACACCACAGATATTGGTTGATTCCGTCTTGCATTTAGTCAGCTTGCCGGACGTATATTTGCGCCTGCAGGAAACCATCGAGGATCCGTCGCATAGCCGTGAGCAGCTTGCCGAAATTATCGCTTACGACCCTGCTTTGAGCGCACGCGTATTACGGGTCGCCAACAGTTCCTACTATAGCTTTCCGCGAGAAATCGAAACAGTCAGTTCAGCGGTTGGTCTTATCGGTGAGATCGAATTGCGCAATATGGTGCTGGCAACCATCGTGATCGGCGCGATGACTGCGCTGGACTACAGTGGAATTGATATCGAGGAATTCTGGTCGCACAGTTTGCGCTGCGGCATTACCGCGCGATTGCTGGCCAGACTAAAGAGGGGTCACGATCCGGAAATACTCTTTCTGGCCGGCGTTCTGCACGATCTCGGAATACTGGTAATCTATCAGCGAGAAGCTGCACTGGCCGGTGCAGTCACGCGGCAAATAAACGAACAGCACCAACTTCGTGACCAGGCCGAACGTGAAATACTGGGCTTCGATCACGCCGAGGTTGGCGCGTTGTTGGCCAGAGCCTGGGACCTGTCAGATGCATTAAGTGAACTAATCCGTTGCCATCACCAGTATCAACTGGCTCGGGGCGATCAGGAGGCGGCGATGATACTCGCTCTCGCTAATCAATTGACGAATGCCAAGACTGAGGCGGTGGAAATGTCCGATATCAGCCTGACTAACCTGATGGAGAAACTGGAAATCGATGAAAGCGCCCTTGCGGAGGTAGTCGAGGCTAGCGAGCAACAATATGAAGAAATCAGGAGTATTATCTTCGAGGGTCCTTGATCAATCCATGAGCCAACATCTGTTGGTCAAAATGTATCGATTCGGCGTTGCCAGTCAACAGATTTGCTTAAAGAGGGCCCATGAGCGAAGCGAGTGCCTTGGCTGCAGCGATTGAGGTGGCCCCTGGCGGCGACTGGCGCCTAGATGGGGCACATTTTCCCGACGCAGCTGAATGGACTCAGAATTAGTCAAAGACTCCTCAGGATAATCAGGAATCTGCCGATAACGGGAATCAAGCTAGCACAAATCCTGAAGCGGCAGTATGCGAAATCAGCCTGAATATAACATATTGCTTGTTGAAGATGACGCGAATCATGTTGCCTTGATTAACAGGGTGTTTAAAGACGAATCGCATTGTCACCTGATGGTTACCGAGACACTGGAGCAAGCGAAGTACCTGATCGGTCTCTCGAGGCCTGACTTGATCATAGCCGATGTCAAGTTGTCCGATGGGCAGGGAGTTGAATTACTAAACTCGGGTTCAGGCCCCCCCACCATCGTCATGGCCGACGATAGCGATGAAAGCGTAGCCGCCCGCGCGATCAAGTCGGGTGCGGCGGAATTTATCGTCAAATCCCGGGAAACCATGGCATCGTTGCCGCGCATGGTGAGTCGGGTGATGCGCGAATGGCACCTGGCTATTGAGCAGAAACTTGCCCATGAACGCCAGCAACGCCTGACCGCGATTCTCGAAGCTACCCCGGACCTGATTTGTATCGCCAACCTGGACGGGTTTGTCACCTATATCAACCACGCAGGCCGCAACCTGCTGGGAATTGGCAAGAATGAAAATATCAACCGTGTTCGACTCGCCGATTTCCACTCTGTCGCCGACGGGCAGAAAATTCTCAGCGAAGGAATCCCCTGCGCGATCCACGAGGGCACGTGGACCGAGGAAATAACCTTTGTTTCGCTGAACGGTGAAAAGATATTGACATCGCTGGTCTTGATTTCGCACCGGAACATTCATGGTGAAACCGAATTCTTCTCCACCATTGCGCGCGATATTCGTCATCTGCGTGCGGCCGAGGAGCGGGTCGAGTACCTGGCCTACTACGACACGCTGACGGGCTTGCCAAATCGTAACGAGCTCACCAAACGCCTCGAAATGGAGGTGGCACGCGTCAAGCGAACGCGTCTCTTTGGTGCCCTGTTGTTTATCGATCTTGATAATTTCAAAAATATTAATGATTCACTGGGCCATCCTGCCGGCGACCTCGTGCTGCAGGAAATGGCGCAACGGCTGCAGACGCACTTGCGCGTAGACGATACCGTGGCGCGACTGGGTGGCGATGAGTTTATCGTTATATTGTCTGGCCTGAGTCTCGATGGACGGGAGGCGACTTCGCTTGCTCGTGACATTGCCAACAAAATCCGTAGCGCCATCAGCATGGAATGCAGTATTCGCGATACCGAGCTGTATGTGACAGCAAGTATCGGCATCGCGATGATTTCCCAGGATCATGTCAGTGGCCAGGACTTGCAGCGCTATGCGGATACGGCGATGTATCAGGCCAAACGCGAAGGTCGCAATCGAGTCGAATTCTTCAGTGAGAGCATGGGTTGCGACGTCACTCGTCAGCTCGAACTCGAAAACCAGTTACATCGGGCACTGAAAGAGGATCAGTTTCGACTCTACTATCAGCCGCAGGTTAATGCGGAGATGGAAGTTATTGGCGCCGAAGCGTTGATTCGCTGGGAGCACCCTGAGCTGGGTATCGTGCCGCCGGCTGAATTCCTCGATGTGCTTGAGTCGTCGGGGCAGATTGTTGCAGTGGGTAACTGGGTGATAGAAACCGCGCTCAAGCAAATGATGCAGTGGATAGACAACGGGCTGGTGCATAAGGACTTCATGATTTGCATTAACATTAGCCCGCGCCAGTTTCGTGATCCGCAGTTTACGCAGAATATCGAAAGCCTGCTCGGGCGCATCAATGTGCCCTCGGAAAATATCATCATGGAGATTACCGAACACAATATCATTCATAACATCAACCATGCGATTTTGCGGATGGAGGAGTTGATCGGTCGCGGCATCAGCTTTTCGCTGGATGATTTCGGCACCGGATATTCCTCGCTGACACACTTGAAGAGCTTGCCGGTAGATAATATCAAGATCGACCGCTCTTTCGTCGAGGATATTTGCACCAATTCTGGCGACCAGGCTGTCGTGGCGTCGATTCTGACTCTGTCCAGGCACCTCGATCTGGATGTGGTTGCTGAAGGCATCGAAAACCTGGAGCAGTTTCATTTTCTGAGGAAATACGGGTGTAACATTTATCAGGGTTACTATTTCAGCAAGCCACTCTCGCCCGAAAACATGAGCGTTTATATGGATGCGAAAAAACCCGCCGGCGACATCCCCCTGCTGAACTGAGGTCCGGTTCCGCCGCAAACCCGGGATTCTGCTGCCATCTCCGTGCAAACGGCGACCCTCGGGTATTCGTTCCTTTCATGCAATATGCGGGCTAACCGGTCTTTCGCGGTCGCTCGGCTTGTCGAAATGATCTCGGATTAACATTGACGGCGCGCGCAGCCGGAATTATGGTACATGACCGTTATTCAGTTCTTCCCGGGAACCCGAATGTCTAACCTGAATCAGAATTACATCGCCGGTGAATGGCTGGCTGGAAACAGCGAAATCGTCAACATCAATCCCTCTGACCTGTCCGATACCGTCGGTCGCTACGCCCAGGCTGACGGCGCACAATTACTGCGTGCCCTCGATGCTGCGCGAGCGGCGCAGCGTGAATGGGGCGAAGCCGGGCTGGAGCGCCGGTACAATGTGCTGATGGCGATTGGCAACGAAATGATCGCCCGCAGCGACGAGTTGGGAACATTGCTCGCCCGCGAAGAAGGCAAGATCCAACCCGAGGGCAAGGGCGAAGTGTATCGCGCAGGACAGTTTTTCACCTACTACGCTGCCGAGACGTTGCGGCAGATCGGTGACAATGCCGATTCTGTACGACCCGGAATCGAAGTTGACGTGCGCCGGGAGCCGGTCGGCACCGTCGCGATTATATCGCCGTGGAATTTTCCGGTTGCTACCGCAGCATGGAAGATTGCGCCCGCGCTCGCGTTTGGCAACGCGGTTATCTGGAAACCAGCGAACCTGGTGCCGGCGAGTGCGGTGGCGCTGGCCGAAATTATTTCTCGCCAGGATATCCCGCCAGGCCTGTTCAACCTCGTCATGGGATCCGGAGGCGTTGTGGGCCAGGCGTTGGCGGAAAGCTCTCAAATCAATGCGATCAGCTTTACCGGTTCGGTGCCGGTGGGGCGTGGTATAGCCCAAGCCGCGGTGACCAACTTTACCAAGGTCCAGCTTGAAATGGGGTCGAAAAATGCACTCGCGGTTGCGAGCGCCTCGTCGTAAGAGTCTACTTTGATCACACAGGCTATCGGCGCGAACAGTTCTTCACGGTTTACCTGCCACTCGTTGCGAGTACCGACGAAAATCGCCGGGTTCATGAAGTACCCTTCGGTATCACGATCGACGCGTTCGCCACCGCACAGCAATTCGCCGCCTTCCTGCTTCGCGAGCTCGATATTGGCCAGGTTCTGCTGCAACTGTTCATTGCTTGCTACCGGCCCGATTTGAGTGCCCGCCTCAAGCGCATGTCCGACAACCATATTGCGGGCGCCCTCGACCAGGCGCTCAACGAACTGGTCGTGGATGCCCTGGTGCACCACTAGGCGTGACGAGGCAGTGCATTTTTGGCCCGTGCTGCCGAAAGCACTCCCTCGCCACCCCGTGCGGCTGCAATATGCTCGACCAGGTCGAGCGAGAAGGCCCGCGTCAACCAGACCGACAGCATCTCGGCCTGAAACGGGCCGCTGACTTCGGGTCGGTCGGCAATCGACAAACGATCGGCGGCACCGAATTTACCCGAACCATAAACCGCGGTGGTCCGAATCAGATAGCCTACCGCCTCGATGACCTGACCCGATGCATGGATGCCGACGAACACCTGGCCTTCTTTATCGAGGGCGAAATGCCGGCCGCGCGGCTGCGCGAAATCATCGAAGCCCAGTGTCAGTGGGCTTTACAAGTTGACTATGCACAGCCCGAAAATCGGGCGCGCTTCTGGTACACCTCTGCGGAAAAGCTGGAACCCCGTGTCGGCGAACGTTTCGAAGAACCCGGTGCCGAATTCGAGCTCCCACTTGCGGTGGGCAACGATATCAAGCAGATGCACGCTGCGCTGGCAGTTTGGAAGGGGGGGCCGACAACGGCTGAATTCCTGCTCGCGCACCCCGAGCATCGCCATACGGCACGACGCGTACAAAACCTGGCTATCCACCCATATGCTGAAATTCAGGACAATCTCATCGCCGCGGATATGCTGCCTATCGATATTCTGCGCTGTAAGCTTTCGTTTTTTGGCGCCACCCGGTTTGATCCGCGCTCGGATCGCTGGGTTCGGATCTGCATGTACCAGGACGCGCCCTTCCCCCACGAACTACTCGCTGCGGCACCGTGAGTTACCGTCTCACACTCGCCGAAATCGAGTCATCTGTGCGCAAGGCAGCGCGGGGCTGTGGCCTCGACTGGGGCCTCGCCGAAGAGGCCGGCAAAGCGGCGCGTTGGCTGGCGGCCTATAATCTTCCGGGTCCGGAAAGTGCGCTAGCCCAATTGCAGGAACTGGCGGCTAAGGACTATCGCGCGTTTATGCCACAAAACAGCACATCACCCTGGCAGGCCAGTGGCGGACTGTTGTGCCCGATCATTACCGGCGCCGCACTCGCCGACCACTCGGCTCAAATGCTCGATGCTAAAGTGTTTACCCTCGGGCCGACCGCCTTTCCGTTGTTGCTCGCGGCAAGCGTGGGACAGGCCGCGCGTCGTCATCGAACTGTTTTCACCACGGCCTGGGGCGAAGTGCAGATCAGTTGCTTCGAAAACGGGCTCAGTATCGACGGCAATCACGATGACCTGTTGCTCGCCCGGGTCGATACCGTAAGCTGCCGGCAGGATGACTTGTCGAGGCCGCAGCAACCGCCGTCTACACTGGCCTACGCAATCGATGAAGCGACGGTTAAAGGTATCGACGAACTCACCTGTAAAATATACGCACCCGCCACCGAAGCGTCGCGTGCCGGAGCCGGTGCGGGCCTAACCGACAACGACTAGTCACGCAGCCTCCCATCGAACCTCCCTGAAAGCCGAATCCTGAAACCTTGCCAGCAAAAACCCGGCTTCTGTTTTTATAATATAAATCACCTGGCCCGGGAAACTCACCCATCCGGCACCGGCTCGCCAGTCTATTGATTCCACCTGGGATCATTGCTGTCCCGTTAAC
>JAAENL010000461.1 GCA_024224435.1 Halieaceae bacterium | reverse complement strand
ATGCGACCATCAGGCCGGCAGAGACACTGCGCATCGGGTTTTTGAGCGTGCTAGCCATCGTCTCTTTCAGGGCATTCATGGGTGGAGCAAGCCGTGACCATACCGACCTGCAAATCAAAAAGTATCAAGTCATCTCTAAAGACATAATGTGAGACTTGTATTTTCAGACTGCTCCCCTTAGCGCTTTAGCACGTCTTCAGGCAACTGAACGAAATGACGCCGCGGCATCAGGTGCTCGATTGAGGCACCTCTGCACCGAATACATTCCGCTACTTACCTGCTTTGGCAGCGCAAGCACTACCCCATGCGCGCTTGCGACGCGCGCCCGAATACCGTGCTTTTAGAAACCGCCACATTTCGTTGTCTTCCTGCAGCTTAAGTGAAAGACAAAGCTCTTACCAGCACTCTCTAAACTGACGGAACGGACAGGACTTCGGTTGTCACCTCGACGGGTAACGTGGCTGCGCGCCCTCAAGATTAGGCTGTCGTTGGCGCCCGAATAGTTGTCGGAACCTGCCAAACTCCAGTCGAAAGCAATCAGCATCGCGATGCATACCCGTGCGAGGTAAGTAGTCCGGTGAAAATAGTGCAGTTTGAGACGACTTTGCTCTGGTCGAAGGCTGGCCTCTGGTACACCGCCGTCCAGCGTTCGAAGCCACATGTCGACGAAGTAACTAACGGCACCTGCGCGTTACTCAATTTGATCCGACAAGGAAGCGTACTGCTCTCTCAGCTCACGCTTCAGCACTTTTCCAATAGAACTTTTCGGCAGATCATCGACAATCACCACACGCGCAATACGCTGCGCTTTCCCCAGCCTGTCGTTCGCCCACTCTTTGAGGGAGCTCTCTGAGACTTGAGCCCCCTGTTCGACCACCACGATCGCCAATGGCGTCTCTCCCCAAGCCCGGCTTGGCAGGGCAACAACAGCGACTTCATGCACAGCAGGAGACTCGAGCAACACCAGTTCGAGATCAGTTGCATAAATATTGAAACCACCGGAAATGATCATGTCCTTGCGCCTGTCTGACAGAAACAACCAACCCTCTTCGTCAAAATGGCCTACATCTCCACTCCTGTAGTAGAGCAGGCCTTCGCCATCCCGCCAAAGCATATCCTCGTTGGCCTCTGCGCGGTTGTGATAACCCTCGCTCATACTGGCCGATCGCCCGACGATCTCCCCAACCTCTCCCATCGGCAGTTCGTCGCCCTGCTCGCTAATCACCTTCAGAGTAGAGCCCGGTATAGCGGGACCAACGGAATCCAACTTGTCCTGTTCGCGAGCGACGCTACCGACCAACAGCGTACCGACACCGCCCTCGGTCAGACCGTAAAACTCGATCAGCTCACTGGGGAGTCGGTCGATCACTTCGCGCTTCAATGCAGCCCGCAAGGGAGCGCTTGTGCTGAAGGTGAGCTGCAGACTGGAGAGGTCGTAGTCATTAAAGTTCTGTACTCGCACGATGCGGTCGTACTGTACCGGCACCAGCATGGCATGGGTGACACAGTGCCGCTGAATCAAATCCAGCGCGCCCTCCGCGTTGAACTTCGACATAATGACAAGCGTCCCCCCGCCACACAGCGTCGGCCACCAGGTAGTAATCGTGGTGTTGGAATACAGCGGTGTCGAAACCAGAGTAATCGCTCCCGGCCCCAACCCTAACGCCATCAGTCCGGCTCCGAGCGACTGACGAGTGCGGTGACTATGCACAATCCCCTTGGGCACTCCCGTGGTTCCCGAACTATAAATGATGTTGAATTCATCGTCGCCAGACAGGATCACGCCCGGCGCTGCCGATGACTGCGACGACTGCCAGGTGTCCAGCAACTGAAACTGCTCGTCAGAAAAATCGAACCCTAACAAACCGCCCGGTAATATTTGAGTCTGTTGTGCAAGAAACTCATCGGACAACTCCAGCATCTCCTGCGATAAAACGAGCACCTTCGCGCTACAGTCACGCAACATCATGAGCAGGCTACGAGCGGTGATCATCGATTGCAAAGGCACCGCACAGGCGCCGACCACAAGCGTGGCCGCAAACATCTCGGAGTAAGCAATACTGTTGCGCGACAACATCGCAACCCGGTCGCCGCGGCTAACACCCAACGCTCTTAGCCCGTTGGCGATACGGTAGATGCGGTCTATCGACTCGCCCCAAGTAACTATCCGCTCACCTTCTATCAGCGCAATGCGATCGGGCTGCGAAGCGCGCAGCTCAAGCAGCAGCGCTGGCAGGGAAGCAGCCTCGTCGAATGGCGCCTTTACTCTGTCGCTCATAACAGATTTGCTCATTGTCATCCCCACAGAAATCGGCACGCCCACGGTTTGGTGGTATCCGGAGGCCGCCATAATAGTGCCCAACCTCTCTGACATGCTACCCTGTTAGCCATAAGCTGTCCGACACAATCGACAATCTGGATATTCGATGCCGCGATTTTCCCTCCCTGGACTTTTTTTGTATCTGGCCCTGCTAACCCACCCGCTGCTTGCCATCGGGGGCGATCCACTGAACGCACTGATTCTCACTACGCCAGGCGTGTACCACGACTACCAAAAGCAAACACAAATGTTGGCGCATAGTATCGCCGAGCGGGCTAATGTGCGCTTTGATGTTTCCCTGGCCGAGCTGGAGCGCTGGAAAGATACCGACTACTCCGCCGGCTACGATGTATTGATTTACAATCTGTGCCTGGCTGACAATCAGGATGCCAAACTGATTGCCAACATGCGCCGGCAAACCGAACAGCTCGGTGTGCCCGCACTGCTGATCCACTGCACCATGCACTCATTCCGTACTACGGACCTGTGGTGGCCTATGTCAGGATTGAAGACGGTCGCCCACGAGCCATTGGGAACCCTTACACTGACAAAAGCCCTGGCGCACCCGGTACTCACAGACATTCCCGACAACTGGGTATTGTCTCAAGATGAACTGTATTCCAACCTGAGTTTTAAGGGCGAGGCCCTGCTGACGGCAACAGGGTTGGACGGACAGCCGCAGGTAACCGCCTGGCTTGCCCGCCCGGGTGGCACTCCCGTATTTGGCACCACGCTGGGGCACAGCGACGAGACCATGAAGAGCCCCCATTTCCAGCGGTTGCTGGCCAGCGCGCTGCTGCACGTCACCAGTAATTTATCCCCCGAGGGGAAACCCACACCTGGCATGGCAGGCGACCCTGCAGGCGTAGATATTTTTGAGACCTTGTCCGCTCCCGAGGGTGTCAAGTTTCTCGGTGAAGAAGGGCTGGCCTGCACCTACCGGGAACTCGTCATCGCGGCTGGACCCTGCTACCTCCGCTGCATCCTCAACCCCCTGGAGTGGGGGGCAGAAACGGCCGCCTGCAAAACAGCTTGCGAATCGGAGCTTCCCTCCTCGAACGCGCTAATCCAGCGTTGCACACCGTAATCACGGTGATAGTTGGCTAATATGCTGGTGTGGTCGGTGTTTGGGCCGAAACCCGCCCGGTGCCCGCTGACCTCGCACTGATTTGATGCCGCGGTATCCGCAAATACGCCGCTACCGCGTCGTCGCCATGAGGGCGGCTGCCAGCGGATGGCAGGCTTTGCTTGCCTGGGCCCTCGCAGAGGCACTCACTTTACCCTGCTCGAAATAAATAAAATCAGGCTTGACTGTTTTATTTATTGCCACCATACTCCACATCCACTCTTTATTCGACCACGAGGGATAACCCGTGACCGCACCCACAGCTAACGACAAACGTCCACTCGCGGACATGACCCTGTTCGACACCAACACCCTCAAGTGCCCCTATCATTACGACAAGACGCTGCGTGACGAGGTACCGGTCTATCAGGATCCCGAGTCCGGGGTTTTCATCATTTCTACCTACGCTCTGGTTCGCCAGGCACACAAAAACGATGAAGTCTTTTCCAACGAGTTCACTCTCGCTCTCGGTGCCGCAGGAAAGCTGGATGACGACGTTGTAGCCGCAATGAAGAACACCTACGATCTCGGCAAAGGCACTTTATTGACCGTCGACGACCCAGATCACGAGATGTATCGCAATACTGTGCGCGATTTCTTCCTCGCGAAAAATCTGCAGCACTACAAAGACTGGACCAGTGACCTGGCAGAGCGCATGGTCGCAGACCTGCCCTCGGGCGAGGAGTTTTGTTTTGTCGAGCGCTTCTCCCGTCCACTGCCTCTGTCGGTGATCATGCACGTATTGGGTATTCCGTTGGACATGATAGACCTCACTTTCAAGTGGACCGTAGCCAATGTAAACGTGCTGTCACTGGTGGCTGACAAACAGGAACTACTCGCGGCCCACGCGGCAGTGAAGGAAGAGTACGACTGGTTTGTCACCGCGTTGGATGACAGGCGCGCCAACCCGCGTGATGACCTCCTGAATCTCATTGCCCACGCCGAGGTTGAAGGCCGCCCAATGACTATCGAGGAGCAACTGGGCCACTGCACCCAGTTCCTCGTCGCGGGCAACGAAACGACCACCGCAACTCTGGCTGAAGGTATCCGCCAGCTATGCCTCAACCCGGAACAGGAGGCTGCGGTGCGCAACGACCCTTCCCTCATTCCAAACCTGGTTGAGGAAACCCTGCGCCTCGCGTCACCCACATCCAATATGTGGCGTATGACCAAGAAAGACCACACCATGGGCGGTGTAGAAATACCTGCCGGCAGCATGGTGTTGTTAAAATATTTTTCCTCCAACCATGACGAAAACATGTTCGAACAGCCTATGGAATTTGACGTTACCCGAGGCAACGCCAAACGGCATATCGCCTTCGGTTTTGGCACGCATGTGTGCATCGGTCAACATCTGTCGCGCCTGGAGATGATCGCTTCCTGGGAGAAAATCTTCGCAGGCACCACGGGCATGCGGTTGGCAGGCGACCCTTCGGAACTGGAGTACATGCCCAACATCCTGCTACGCGGTCTTGAGCGCCTACCGGTTATTTTCGAGAAGTAACATCAGTCTGCGGCAGCGTTCTCCTGCCGACGCACGATGACACGGGGCCCACAGTCACCTGTGAAGCCCCGCCATGTTTTGTAAAAATGGGTGCTCCTGCAACCATTCGAAAACATCGACTGGGGACATTTGATCCAAAACATTTTCAACGTAACCACTCTCGCGGCGTAACCATTGATCATGGTTGCCCTGATTGGAGAGCGCCTGTAAATAACTACAATCGATTTTCCCGAGTACGTTACACTTCTGGCTGACCGCCAGAAAAAGCCGCTCGGCCCGTGTTGTAAACCGAGACAAAAACGATAGCTGCCAGGAAGGAAAACCCATGCTTTCGACTCTACTCAAATTATCCAGCCTGCTGGTTTACCCCCTTAGCCTCTGCCTCTTACTGGGCTTTCTGGGAATGCTGGTTTGGCGCTTGGGCTTGAGGCGCACCGGGGCAACCACCGTATTCGGGTCGCTGCTTTGGCTCTATGTTTGCTCAACCGCCAGCTTTTCCTACATGCTGATCGGCAAGCTGGAAGAAAATTACCCCTCCCGGCCCATGTCAGAGATTCCTCGGGCAGATGCTATCGTTCTGCTGGGTGGCGCACTGCGGGGCGATTCCGCTATGGGCATACTACCGGACCTCAACCAGTACGCCGACCGCCTGGTACATGCAGTGGCACTCTACAAGGCAGGCAAGGCTGACTACATACTGGTCACCGGAGGATCCGCACCCGGGGCCCGGTCTGAGGCACGCCTGATGCAGGACGTATTGGCTGTCATGGGCGTCCCTCCAAGCGCGTTCATACTGGAAGAACAAAGTAAAAATACATACGACAACGCCGTCAACAGTGCCACTATCCTGCACAAGCGGGGCATGCAGCGCATACTTCTGGTCAGCTCGGCATTCCATATGCGCAGGGCCGACACGCTGTTTAAGCGTCAGGGTCTTGACGTTATACCCGCGCCCACCGACTACCAGCAGGTTCTTATCACCTCCACACTGCCCGCGGGCATTCCCGGTGTGAAGAATCTGTATCGCACAACAGAGGCGCTACATGAAATCGTTGGATACGAAGTTTACCGCATGCGCGGCTGGCTATAACCAGACAGTGGTTCACTGCCGGAGCGTTGCGCCACTTTTATAGAAAGTCCGGCCACAGTCGAACGGGTTGCACCCAGCCAACACTGCAAAATCAGAGTATAAAACGCACACCGAGACGGAATTTACGACCCGGTGCAGGAAAGCCTACCGCCGTTTCATAGTTCTCATCCAACACGTTGTCCGCAGAGAGCTGCAACTCCCAGCCGGGCGTCGGCTGCCAGTGCAAAACCCAGTCGAGACGATAGTAGTCATCCAGTTGCTGTGTGACTTCGTTACCGGTATAGCGCGACGCGGCCCACTGCTCCCCCGAGTAGCGGTATTCGAACACCGCGGCCCAGGCGCCGGTGATTTGCCAGTTGCCCACCACGCTTGCTGTCCAGCGCGGGCGACCAGTAAGCTTTGTGTCCTCGTTTTTGACATCGATGTCGGTATACGTCGCCTGAGCTCGCAGACTCAGATCAGTCACCGGCTGCCAAGTACCCTGCAATTCTGCACCGCTGGTCTGCACGCTGCTACGATTTACATTACGAAAAGTCTCATCGTCAAAGTCCACCAGATCCTTGAACTCATTGTTAAACCAGCCCACCTCTAGTGACAGATTATCAACCGCCTGCCAGGCCACTCTTGCATCCCAGCTCTCACCCTTCTCCGGCTTGAGCGCTGGGTTGCCTACCAAGCCATGCCCCAGTGCGTAGAAACTGGGCAGTTTGAAAGCTTGCCCCCAGTTGGCTGAAAAAGTCAGCACATTCATCGGTGAATAGGCAGCGCCTGCCTGCCAGGAGGTCTCGCCGTCGAAGTCCTCCGGCTCGTCATAGCGGACACTACCCTGCAACAGCAAAGAGTCGCGGGGCGTGGCAGACACGCCGGTAAATATGCCCCAGGTATCGCGGTTGAGTTCAAAATCTGTCGCAATACGATTACCGAAAAAATCCAGATAGCCATCACTTTCACCATCCTCATGACGAAAGTCAGCACCTGCGCTGACAGTAACATCTTCGAGAAGCGCCAGCGTATTCACCCACTGGAGCTTGTCACGGATAAAGTCAGCATCAGCAGCGTTGGGTGGCACTTCGCTGTAGGGCGCGATACCAGGCGAAGAATAATTGTCTTGCGCATCAAAACGGCTTGTTTGCAAAGCGCTGCGCCACTTCGGCGTTACCTGATAGATCCATGACAGTGCATATATCTGCTGGGTATAGTCGCTCCTGTCCTGTGCGTCTACACTCGCAAACCGTGGGCCACCGCTTTGCTCAGGCCAGTTTTCCCGGTCACCATCGAGGTAACGATAAGCGAAATTCAGCTGGTGCAGATCACTGGGCTGCCAGCGCAACCGGAGGTTAGCACTGTGATGATCGCGCTTACTGTTGCGCACCGGTTCACCGTCATCCCGATCAGTGACCTCTATCGCATAACTGATATCACCCACTGTACCCAGCGCACTGGCTGCAAGGGTGGAGTAATCGTCTTCGCCCATCTCCGCATGAAACCGCTGGCTATGACCCTTATCTGGGCGACGGGTGATAATATTAATGACGCCCGCAAGTGCATCAGATCCATAAATAGATGACTGAGCCCCGCGCACCACCTCAATACGCTCGACCATATCAGGGTTAAGATTGGCGAAGTCATAACTACCCCCACGCGAGTTTGTAGGGTCATT
>JAAENL010000460.1 GCA_024224435.1 Halieaceae bacterium | reverse complement strand
TTACCGGTGCTGATATTGCATCTAGCGTTGATGAAACCGGCAGCTCCGATTTGGGTGGTGACTGGGAACTGGAAACTTCGACAGGTGAAGTCGAATCAGATGTTGTAATTGGCGATCTGGCCCAGCAAAACTGGCAAGGCCTGTTGGCTCCAAATGAAGCGCCGACATTTGGAACGATCGGCGATGGCATTGTCACCACGGCAATCGGGTCGGGCAACGATCGGGGCTACAGCGTCACGGTGCAGAGCGATGGCAAAATACTGGTGGCGGGCTATAGCGATAACGGCACTGACAACGACTTCACCCTGGTGCGCTACAATGCCAACGGCTCGCTTGATACAACATTCGATGGCGATGGCATCGTCACCACAGACTTCGGGTCGGGCAACGATAACGCCCGCAGCGTCACCGTGCAGAGCGATGGCAAAATACTGATGGCGGGCTATAGCGATAACGGCGGCGATAACGATATCATCGTGGTGCGCTACAACACTGATGGCTCGCTTGATACCAGTTTTGGCAGCAATGGTGTCGTCACTACATCAGTCCAAGCAAACACGAACGACATTGCGAGTGCGATCGCCGTGCAAAACGATGGCAAGATCGTGGTTGCTGGAGGGTCTCAGGGCGCCGGAACCTGGGACCTGGTCCTGCTTCGCTACACCAGCAACGGCACATTGGACACTACTTTCAATGGCGACGGTATAGTTCGCCAGGACGTTATAGGCACTTGGGACGGTGTAAATGGTCTCGCCGTGCAAAGTGATGGCAAGATCGTTGCATCAGGGGGCTATGCACAATCTTTTGGCGTCAACAGGAATTTCATCACCCTTCGCTACAACCCGGATGGCTCACTTGACACGACTTTCAGCGGCGATGGATGGGTCGGGACAGAATTTTCAACCAATCACGATACCGCTAATGGGACAGTGTTGCAACCAGACGGGAAGATTCTGGCGGTGGGATACAACCACAACGGCAGCGATTACGAATTCGCCCTGACCCGCTACAACGCCGATGGCTCGCTTGATACCAGCTTCGATGGCGATGGCATGCTCACCACAGACCTCGGGTCGGGCAACGATCAGGGCCGCAGCGTCACGGTGCAGAGCGATGGCAAGATCCTGGTGGCGGGCGAAAGCAATAACGGCACCGACAACGACTTCACCCTGGTGCGCTACAATGCCGACGGCTCGCTTGATACAACATTCGACACGGTCAGCACGCTCAACGGCACTCCCGCCTTCACTGAAGGCGGCGCAGCGGTGGTGCTGGATGCCGATGTCGATGTCAGCGATGTCGAGCTTGATGCGCTCGACAACTATGACGGCGCCAGCCTGACCCTGATACGCAACGGCGGCGCCAATAG
>JAAENL010000459.1 GCA_024224435.1 Halieaceae bacterium | reverse complement strand
CGGGGTCTTGGCGCCAGCCCGGCCAAACATCAGGCCGGAGATGTCTTTGCCATCTATCCGTGTCTTTGGGAGCTCGCCACCGGCAAGCTTCGTAAAGGTCGGCAGCAAGTCCATCACAGTGATCAGTTCGCCGGATGTCTTCCCAGCGTCAATCGCCGCCGGCCAGCGCATGACGCACGGCACACGCATGCCTCCCTCCAGGATCTTGCCCTTGCCGCCGGAGAGCGGGTGGTTCTCTCCCCGACTGGTGGCGCCGTTGTCCGATGTAAAGATCACCAGCGTGTTGTCGTCGATGTTCAGCTTCCGCAGCGTGCTGAGAATCTCGCCGACGGACCAATCGATCTCCTGGATCACGTCGCTGTAGATCCCGTGCTCGGATTTCCCGCTGAAGGCCTCGCTGGCGTAATGAGGACTGTGCGGCATGACGTGCGGCAGGTACACGAAGAACGGTTTGTCCTTGTTGACTTTGATGAACTTGACGGCCTCGGCGGTGAGATTCCGGGTAAGCTGTCGCTGGTCCGGCGACAGCTCGATAATCGTCTCGTTCCTGAACAGCGGCAGGTGCATAAAACGGTTGCCAGTCTGACCCTTACGAGGGCCCTTGCGCTTCATGTCGTTGCTGTAGGGGATGCCGTAATAGGTGTCAAACCCCTGGCTGTTCGGCATGAACTCCGGCTGATCCCCAACGTGCCATTTCCCAATGCACGCCGTGCTATAGCCTTGCCGCTTGAGCAGTTCGGCGATCGTGGTTTCAGAGGGATTCAAGCCCTTGTTGTCCCCTGGCAGGAGCACATAGGGTCCCCTCGAACTGCGGGACATATCCACGCGCAGGGGATAACAGCCTGTCAGTAAACTGGATCGACTGGGGCTGCAGACCGGAGCGGTCACGTAGAAATCTGTGAACCGGATCCCCTCGGCTGCCATCTTGTCAATGTGCGGCGTCTTGTTGCGTTTCGACCCGAAACAGCCAACGTCGGCGTAGCCCAGATCATCGCAGAAGATCACGATAAAATTCGGCTGCTCAGACGCTGGCGTATTGCCGGCGGGTTGGTTTACCGACTTGCCGGCGGACTGCTGAGCGGACACATCCTCGGCCACAGCATTGCCTACAAATCCTGTTAGCACTAATACGGCCATAGCCAATACGGTTTTGATTCTGTTACTTTTAATCATGTTTCGTTCTTCCTTTCTTATTT
>JAAENL010000458.1 GCA_024224435.1 Halieaceae bacterium | reverse complement strand
ATTGGGTATATTGATCAAAAGAAAGTTCTCATTGATAAAACAGTCGAGGCTCTGGCCTCCGGAACAACATTCTGAGCCAATATGCTATTCTAACGTGATGACCCTATCGATGTCTGCATTGAACGCTTGGTGCCATGAGTATTTGCTTTTGAAAAGCGCGGCTCGACCGGCGCTTTTTATAGCCCTGGGCTATTGCTGCAGCGCGGTAACAGACTTGGAAGCGGAACCGATATTCTACGGGGATTCTCTCACGGTTGCCTCCACCGCAGAAAGCATGCTCGCTGACGAAAAGAGCTTTACCGCTCCCCTGCTTACCATGTCGCCTGTTCCGCCGGATGCAGCAGGCTCGGTTCCCGAGTTCAGCGATCCGCTTGGCCTTGGGTTCACTACCTATCTCAATCCGTTTGACCGCAACGTGCACTTTATGGATATGCTCGCGACACCAGACATACCGGCGCAGGCCGACTTATTGGATATCGAACTTTTGACCGGAACATTGCGTGACATCGATATGCTCGACGACCTGGATGCTTTCTACTATTCCTATGATGGGCGCGCCTTCGACAACGCTATCCTCGACCTGCAGGCAGCAGAAATCGTTGAGTTTAACGGTTCGCCGAGAACGAGCGAGGGAGCGCCATTATCCATTATGGGCTTCGGAAAAGTTTTGCCGGAGCCATAGCTCCTATCTGCCCCACTCCACCCAAGAGCATTCACTGCGAACTGTGTAAATAGTCATAGATCTGTTGTGCCAGTCTGTTACTAATACCAGAGATTTTTTTCAACTCCTCCACGTTTGCATTCTGAACGCCTTGCGCACTGCCAAAATGACGCAACAGCTCACGCCGTCTTTGGCCGCCAACACCCGGTATGTCCTCGAGCAAAGACCGGGAACGCGCCTTGTCCCTGCGGCCCCTGTGGCCGGTTATGGCGAACCGATGGGCCTCATCACGGATTTGCTGGATGAGATGCAAGGCCTGATGATCGACAGGCAAACGCTTTTCACCCCCTGTGTTGCCGTTAACCAGCATCTCAAGCCCTGCTTTGCGGGACGGGCCTTTAGCCACTCCGATCACATGGACACCGCTCAACTGCAAGTCCTGCAATACATCCATCGCCTGCGACACCTGCCCCTTGCCTCCGTCGATAAACAGCACATCAGGCAAGGCCGCCTCAGACGCCTTCAAACGCTTATAACGTCTGTGCAGCGCCTGTTTCATCGCGGCGTAGTCATCCCCCGGAGTGATCCCCTCGATGTTAAACCTGCGGTAATCTGACTTTCGCGGACCATGCTGGTCGAAGACCACACAAGAGGCGACCGTCGCCTCCCCGGAGCTATGGCTGATATCGAAACACTCCAAGCGTTCCGGCCGCTCCGGCAGCGCCAGCAGCTCCTGCAGCGCCTGATAGCGACCCAAAATAGTCTGCCTGTCTGCCAGGTGTGCCCTGAGATTAGTTTCAGCTGTCTGTACCGCCAGCTTCAGCCACTGGCCTCTTGACTCACGCACACGATGTCGAATCCGCACACGCCTGTCCGCCGAGGCAGAGAGCGCTTGCTCCACTACATCGACTGCGTCCAGCGCTGCGTTGACCACGATTTCACCGGGCACCTCACGCGTACCGTCGAGGTAGAACTGCGGCACAAAGGCTGCAAGAACCTCAGCAATAGTTTCCTCTAACTTGAGAGGTGGGTAATAGCTGCGACTACCAAGGACGCGTGCATTGCGCACGAACAACACCTGCACACAGGTCCGTCCATGGGAGATTGCCGCGGCGAGAATATCCAGATCGCCGCTCACACCCTCGATACCCTGGCTGGCCTGCACTTGCTGTAACTGGCCTATTTGATCCCGATAAATAGCGGCTTCTTCGAAGGAGAGCGCTTCCGCAGCACGCTCCATGTCGTCGGCCAGACGTACAATCAATTCCTGGGATTTTCCCCGCAAGAACAGACTGGTGTTTTCTACCTGTTGCCCATACTCCTCCTCACTGACCAGATCCACACAGGGACCACTGCAGCGATCAATTTGATACTGCAAACAGGGCCGCGAACGATTACTAAAATAAGAGTCCTCACACTGACGAACCTTAAATACTTTTTGCATCAAATGCAGGGACTCCCGCACCGCACCAGCGCTTGGATAAGGGCCGAAGTAAGCGCCCTTGCGACGCTTCGTCCCGCGATGAAGCGACAGCCGAGGAAACCTGTCTTCGCTCGAAAGAAAGATGTAGGGAAAGGATTTGTCATCACGCAGAAGAATATTATAAGGAGGCTGGTGAGACTTGATCAGATTGTGCTCCAGCAGCAGTGCATCCACTTCTGTAGTGGTGACGGTAACCTGAATGTCGCGGATTTTGCCAACCAGCGACACCGTGCGGTCGGTCAGTCCCCTGGCCCGAAAGTAGCTGCCCACCCTGTTCTTCAGGTTCTTCGCTTTTCCTACGTACAGCAGCTTCCCCTCATCGTCATACATCTGGTAGACGCCCGGCCGACTTGTCAGCGTTTTGAGAAATGACTTATGATCGAAGTGAATCATGCGCTCTGGCCGTAACGTCTTGGCTCAATCTCCAGCGCAACACCGTAAGTCCGCTCAACGGACTCACTTATCTCCGCCGCGAATGCCAGCAGGTCTGCGCCACTGCTGTTGCCATAGTTCACCAGCACCAGCGCATGCTCGCTGTGCACACCCTGGTTTTTTTGGCGCCTGCCTTTCCAGCCACATCGGTCGATCAGCCATCCAGCGGGAATTTTCATCTCCCCACTTGCCTGAGGGAAAACGGGTACACCGGGAGCCAACCTCTTGAGCGCTTCGAAACTTCTCTCCGATAATACCGGGTTCTTGAAAAAACTCCCCGCGTTGGGTTCCAGCTGTGGGTCAGGGAGGCGGGCGCGCCGTATGCTCACAACGGCCTCATATACATCACGATGCGTAGGTTTTTGTCGGCACTGATCGTGCAGATATTGTTTCAACGAGGGATACTCGATATTCATACGGGCTGAGGCTGTCAACTCGAATTCGACGGCTGTAATGATGACGTCATCCTTTAGCCGGTGTTTAAACACACTGTCTCGGTAACCGAACTCGCATTGCCCATGATCCAGGCGCATCAAGCTTCCATCTACAACACTGCGCGCATGCACACAACGAATCATTGATGCCAACTCTACACCGTACGCGCCAATATTCTGGACTGGCGCGGCCCCCACCGTTCCCGGGATGAGCGCGAGATTTTCAAGTCCGTGATAACCCGTCGCGAGGCACCAGCCAACCAGATCGTGCCAGCCTTCTCCAGCGGCAACGCGCAGCAGGACTGAGTCGCCGTCGCGAGCCAAGACCTCGCGACCCTTAGTTTGCTGACGTAGCACCAAGGCCTCAAGATCACCCGCCAACACCACATTACTGCCTTCACCCATCGGCACGACCGGCAACTTCTGCTGTTCAGCCCAACGCAGGGCCTGCAGCAGGCCGCTGTCACTCTGCACCGTTACAAAAGCCGCGGCACGCGACTCCAGACCCAGAGTATTAAAGCTGCGAAGGGACACATTTCGCTGAGGCGTCACACCGCTCAACGTCTTTCCTTCAGGTCGAGGATCAAGCCAGCGCTTGCCGCTTCAACGAGATTCAATACCTGGTCAAAGCCTTTTTCACCACCGTAATACGGATCCGGCACCTCAGCGACAGCGCGCTCGGGCGCAAAGTCCATAAAAAGCCCTACATGACTTTGACAGCCAGGAGGGCTCATCAACTGCACGTCATGAAGGTTGCTCTCATCCATGGCGAGAATATAATCAAAGCGAACAAAGTCTTCTGCCTGTAGTTGCCGCGCGCGAAGATGAGCGATGGCGTAGCCGCGCGCTGCAGCAGCATCGGTAGCGCGCGCATCCGGTGCCGTACCCACGTGCCAGCCACCCGTGCCGCAAGAATCTGCCTGCACGTGCGCCAGCCCTGCTTTTTCTGCCAGCCTCTCGAATACGCCCTGTGCCGTTGGGGAGCGGCAAATATTGCCCAAACAAACAAACAGCACGCTGACGGAATTGACCTGCCCGGGCATGCTCAGGTCTTCCCTGTCAACGTGTCTCGCAGCACCGCCAGATCGCCCTCGGTATCAATGCCCCCCGGCACCGGATCACAGGCTATTCCAACATGTACGCGAACACCGTGATACAGCGCACGCAGTTGTTCGAGGCTCTCGAGCACCTCAATCGGTGCCGGCGGCCACTCTACGTACTGGTGCAAAAAAGCGGTGCGGTAAGCATAGAGACCGATGTGCCGATACCAGGGGCCGTCCGAGAGCTGTGCGCCGTTAGATGAAGCCTCGGCATCTCGTGGCCAGGGAACAAACGCGCGACTAAAATACAGCGCCATGTCGCGGCTATCCCGCACGACCTTCACCACATTGGGGTTTTGCAAGTCTTCCCGCTCGCTAATCTCCTCACACAATGTGGACACGCCAGCATCCGTGTATGTTGCAAGGTTGTCAGCTACCTGGTCAATCACCGTGGGCGGGATCAGTGGCTCATCACCCTGTACGTTGACCACAATGTGTTGTGCGTCGAGCTGCAAAGACGTTGCAACCTCCTGGAGGCGATCCGTGCCTGACAAATGGCTTGCTGAGGTCATACAGACTTCCGCACCAAAGCCCTGTGCCGCTGCCTGGATACGTTGGTCATCTGTAGCAATTACGACCCGCTGCGCGCTTGACTTTGTCGCCTGCTCCCAGACTCTTTGCACCATGGGTTTACCATCGATATCCAACAGCGGTTTTCCCGGCAGTCGAGTGGAGCCATAGCGCGATGGAATGACAACGGTATACATGGAGAGATCCTCGGAGCGAACGACTAACCGCCGTCCGACACTGCAGTCGGTTGGCGAGTGGTAATACTGAGATGCACGAAACCCATTTGCCCCGCAGCATCCATCGCCAGCACTACATCCTGGTGCGCGGCCTGAGCATCCGCCGAGATTATCATCGGCATGGTGGTGTCACCTTTTGAAATCTTGTAAACAGCTGCTTGCAGCGTGCGCATACGCCCATCGACCAGCGCTTGACCATTGACGCGAAAGCCGCCGGTTTCATCTACCAGTATCTCGATAGATTCATCGACTGTTTCAACCGGGACACCTGTCGCCTCTGGCAAATCCACGCGCAGCTGAGTCTCACGAGTGAAAGTAGTCGACACCATGAAGAAGATCAACAACAAAAAGACAACGTCAATCAAGGGTGTCAGGTTGATAGCGAGGTCCTCCCGCTGCTGGCGACGAAACCTCAAGCGGGAACGCCCTCACCTTCCTCGCTGTGCAGCGCATCCACCAGTTTGATGGTCTCCTGCTCCAGCTCTACGACAATAGCATCTATCTTACCCACAAAATAACGGTGCATAACCAGCGCGGGAATGGCAATGGTCAAACCTGCCGCAGTCGTTATCAATGCCTGGGAGATGCCGCCCGCCAGCGCACTGGCATTGCCTGTGCCCTGCACCATGATCTCGGCAAATACCGCGATCATACCGAACACGGTACCGAGTAACCCCAGTAGTGGCGTTACCGCTGCTACCGTACCCAGTGTGTTGAGATAGCGTTCCAGATCATGCACCACGTGTCCCGCTGCTTCCTGTATGCTTTCTTTCATCACCTCCCGGCCATGAGATGCGTTGGCCAGGCCTGCCGCCAGAATAAGCCCAAGCGGTGACGACTGACGCAAAGTACGAAGCTTACCCTCGTCAAATTCACCCTTTTTCAGCTGCTTCCAGACCGCGGCCAGCAAGTGGGGCGGCGCAATCTTCTTCGGATTAAGGGTATAGAATCGCTCTATACATATAGCGAGCATGAGGATAGAGCAGAGCCCAATAGGCAGCATCAGCCAGCCTCCCGCCGTTAACAGTTCTAACACAACGTCTCCCATCCCTGTCTTTACAATGCAACTATTATAAGCAAACCAGCGTAGAGCCGTGAAGCGCCGGTAAAACCATTACAGCCAGTAGCGTCGCTTCCTGTCTCGCCACAAGGTGACGGCCGGCGACTGAGCCGGAGGAAACTCGAGCCGAAGCGCGCCCGCGCGCGAGGTCTCAAGCACTTCGATATCAAGCGCTCTATAACGCACGACGATGTCTGCGTGGGGATGCCCGAAGCGGTTGGCGTAGCCACTGCTGACAATCACTGTAGAGGGAGAGGAGAACTTGAGCCAGGGCCATGAGGAGGACGTCTGGCTGCCATGATGGCCCGCCAATAACCAGTCTGCGTCCAAAGCCCGCCCCCAGTATTCCACCAAGCCCCGCTCCTGTGCTCTCTCGATATCGCCGGGCAGCAGCAAGCGGGAGCCTGCGACTGTGACCATTAAAACACAGGATGCATTGTTACGCTTCAGGGGCACGGCAACGGCTGGGGACAGAAACTGGAAGATCGGGCCAGCGGGCCAGCGCCAGGCCTCTCCCGCAACGCAGGGCAGGCCCGGCAAGGTCTGTGCTGGCTCGCCGCCATAGCGCAGTCGATGCACATCCACGGTAGCTATGATCGCGTGCTGACCTGCACTGTGATCCAGATCGGGGTGACTCACGATAAGCGTGTCGAGGGCAGTCAAGCCCTCACTCCGCAGCAAGGGTAATATCACGCGTGTTGCGATGTTAGGACCTTCGCGGTGCCCTCCCCCTGTATCGTACAAAAGTGCCTGCCGACCCGCCCTAATCAGCACGGCAGTGCCCTGCCCTACATCGAATACAGTGACTTCAGTGGCCTGCGATGAAGTCTGCCCATTTGATCTGTCTGGCAACAAAACGGGCAATAACAACAGCACGCTGAGTATACGAAACCACGCCGTCGCTGGCACTACCAATAGCCCTATCCCACATAGCGCTAGCACCATTGCCGGCAGTGCAGTATCCCGCGACAGGTAAATCCAGTCGCCGCCGCGGTCGGCGAGCATCGCACCCAGCGGCAATATTTGCTCCAACGGCCAGGCAGCGCAGCGCCAAAGCGCTGCCTCAATTGGCAGTCCGAGCAAGTAACTGGCACTGGCGGCCAGTGCCCCCGGCACGACGATCCAGCCCACCAGCGGTATCATAATGAAGTTGGCAAGAGCTCCAACCAGGCTGGCACCCTGAAAGAAAAGCGCTCCGAAAGGCAGCATCAGCAAAGCCATATATGCGTGCGTCCCGACAAGGGCACGCCCTCTTCCGCTGTGCCGGCGCCAAGACGTATACCACAGCAACCCCGCCACAGAGCCAAACGACAACCAGAAACCACTGCCAATCGCCGCAAGGGGATTTAGCAGTAGAACAACGCAAGCAGCCAACAACAGGTGGCTCCAGGCGATAGTCAGCCGCCCTGACCACACTGCCACCAGCAAACAGGTCAGCATGCTCAGGGCACGTACAGCGGGGAGAGAAAAACCTGCCAATGCGGCGAACAGCAAAGCCGCCAGTAAAGCGCATAGCCCGGGAACATGTGCCCCTGAAAATCGCCTGGGGACGAAGAGACGTGCAAGCGCAGCGCCGATAAGGTAGCCCATGCCAGCCACAAGCCCCACATGCAAACCGGAGATGACCAGCAAGTGGTTAACTCCGAACTGCTGGAACAGACCCCATAGCGGCTCGTCGATAGCAGATTTATCCGCAACCGTGACGGCACGCAGCACAGCGGCAATATCAGGCTTCAGCTCAAGCTCCTCAATTCGCGCGCTGATTCGCTGGCGCAGGCGATGGTGCATTCCACTCACCCCAGGACCGAGGTACTGATGATGTCTCGAGAGCTGCACACTGCCCGTGGCGTGTATACCTGACTGTGCCAACCAGGCTTGGCCGTTGTAGCCCCCGGGATTGGACAGACCCCAGGGTTTTTTCAAGCGGATTGGAAAGCGCCAGAAATCACCCGGCACCATGCGCCTTGCACCGTAATAATGGAGTAGCACATACCGCGGAACAGCACACTCGGCGGGCTCTATCGCATTGACACGGAACCGGAAGCTCTGCCGAGTACCGACCCCAGGCACCAACCTCCGACCGGGCAATGAAGCCACTTGCCCCTCAACCTCAAGGGATTGGCCCACACAATGCGTCGGTAAGCGATAATCGAGCAGGGAGTGCCCGTGTGAAATACCTAACAAGACACCCCAACTCAGACCGACGAGCAACCTCAGTAAAACGCACGGCACAGAGCGGCTCGGCCAGCGCAGAAGCGCCCCCGAGGCCAGTGCGTTGACTGACAGCACCACAGGAATAGCAAGCGACCAGGCCGGGAGTGCGGGCGCGTAGCCGATAAACACCAGCCCCAGTACCATGCCAATCATCCATGATTGCATCGTGCAACTTCCCGAATGCCCTATGTCTCAATCCTGGGGCGACAGTTTGAATGTCACGGTCGATAGCGCATAATATGATTGCGCCAGTCGTCCAGCATCGGGCCGGACTGGCACCGTACAGGACAGTCAAGCACACACCCAAGGCGATTAACACTTCACTTGTGATCATGTAAGGCATGCCAAAAAAGACTCTCAAACAAATCATGCCCAGCCCCGCTCGCCTCAAGCGTATTAAGGGCCTGCACCTGTTCGGCGACTGGCTGCATCAACCCAACTTATGGCATATCAACCGTTACTCGGCATCCATGGCGTTTTTCGTGGGTTTATTCGTGGCCTTTATGCCAATTCCCGGCCAGACACTGCTGGCCGCGGCCATGGCGTTCTGGTTGAGTTGCAATCTGCCACTGGCCGTTGCTCTCGTTTTTATTACCAACCCGCTCACCATAGCCCCGATGTTCTTCATTGCTTACAAGGTGGGAGCCCTCATCATCGACGCACCGGTCCAGGTGATCGATTTCGAACTAAGCTTCAGATGGTTAAGCGATGGCCTCAGCACTGTCTGGAAGCCATTTCTGTTGGGCTGCCTGATTTGTGGTCTCAGCGCGGGGAGCCTCGGCTATTTCGTGGTCAGTATGCTGTGGCGGTGGCAGGTAGTGCATAAGTGGCGGCAGCGTAAACAGCGCCGATCCAAAACAACAAAATCACACTAACGGCAATGCGAAGGGCGACTAGTGATCCTGGCTGAGAACTTGCGCAGGAGCCAGGCCAGCCGCCCGCCGCGCGGGGTAGATTGCAGCAACAATGCACATAATCAACGCAACACCACCCACCGCCACCACATCGCTAAGCAGCAGGTCTACCGGTAAAAAAGATACCGGGTAAACGTCTGTGTTTAGAAACCGAATTTGCAGCACGTTCT
>JAAENL010000457.1 GCA_024224435.1 Halieaceae bacterium | reverse complement strand
GCATGAAGTCATTCCAAAGGACTTCGGCGATATCTGCCATCCCCATAGGAGCGCCGGGGTGGCCGCTATTGGCGCGCTGGACAGCGTCCATGCTCAGGGCACGTATGGCGTTAGCGAGGGTAGCGCGATGAGACAACATTGCATTCTCCAGGACGGATGGGGCGTGCCCCAGAAATTGGACGCCATTCTCGCGTAAGCGAGCGACAACGGCAACAATCTGGGGGATATTTGCTCACGCTAGCGGTTTACAGAGATGTGACCGAGATCACACCTGTATATCAAAATATTTTGATATAGGTTCCGAGGCCTGCTAGACTCGCCGGCCATGTCGATTACTCATACCGCAAATTTGGTGACAGAAGCAGTGACAGAGGCAGGTAGTCCGTCGCAGACGGGCGCAGAACTTGTCGCTCTCACCAATCTCTGCAAAGCCAGCGCTGACAAGCTAAGACTGCTCGTACTCCGCGTGTTGCGCACTGATTCCTTCGGTGTGTCCGAGTTGTGTTCTATTTTCGACATTCGGCAACCGGCACTCAGTCACCACCTCAAAGTACTGGCCAATGCAGGTCTGGTCGCCGCCCGGCGTGAAGCAAACTCCATCTTCTACCGACGCAGTGAGCTGGGACAGGATACTCACCTTGCAGCGCTGCAGAACAGCCTCTTCGATACCATTGACGGGCTGGACCTGCCACCGGATATTGAAGGTCGCCTCGCCGGATTACAGCGCCAACGCGAAGAAAACTCCGCCAATTTTTTTCGCGACAACGCCCACAAGTTCCATGAACAACAGGATCTAATCGCCAGCTATCACCAGTATGCCGACGTGGTACTCCAGGTACTCAAGGATACGCCGCGTAAGCGACACCAAACTGCCGTAGAGGTCGGGCCGGGGGACGGCTCATTCCTGCTGGAGCTGGCGCCTCTGTTCGACCGGGTGGTAGCGCTGGACAACGCGCCGGGGATGTTGGAAAGAGCCCGAGAAAAAACAAGCGCTGCCGAACTCAGTAATATCGAATTCATTCTCGATGACACGCGCAGCTCAAGCCTGCAAAAATTGCAGGCGGATTGTGTGGTGATGAACATGGTTCTGCACCATACGCCTGTGCCCGGTGACGTTTTGAGGGACGTGGCTTCGTGCCT
>JAAENL010000456.1 GCA_024224435.1 Halieaceae bacterium | reverse complement strand
AGCCAGCACCTAAGAACCGTCTGGTGTAATTCACACAGGACCATGCACGGCGTTCAGGCGTCTTGGAGTGTTAAATGTCGTATGCTCGTTCTCGGCTTTGGCTTGGCATATCAGGCGTAGGTCTGATCGTGTTACTCAGTCTTGGGTGCCTCGCACTCGAGGCACCGCAAAAGTTTCTGCCAAGCGATACGACATGGAGCATTGTTGATTGTGTTGCTCTTGGCGTGGTGTTTGTGGCACTGATCATAGGTATGGTGCCGCTGGATCTGCTGGGAGGTTACGTGTTACCCAATCGGGCTGGCCGCAATGTCGTGAGCGGGAAGAATTTCGTCGCCAGTTGGTTTCGGGGCGTCGTCGTCCAGGCCGGATTTTTCTTTGCAGCGAGTCTTTTCTTATTGCTGCTGGGCAGATGGTATGGTGCACTGGGTGCCTCCGTCGGAGTCACCATTTTATGTGTGCTGCTCGTCGCGTTTCAGTTGCGTCTCGGACGGCTGGCCGGCTCGCTTCGGACGATCAAAGATCTGGGTCCAGCAGATCGTGAGCGATTGTT
>JAAENL010000455.1 GCA_024224435.1 Halieaceae bacterium | reverse complement strand
GTGAACAGGCCATTGCGATCTATCGGGCAGGACAGGGGCCTGTTGTTGAGAAGCTCTGTGAGTTGAGCGCCAAGCTCAACGAGCAGGCGAAGAAAATAGCCGCGCTAGAAAAGAACTCGTCGAATTCCAGCAAGCCACCCTCATCGGATATCACCCAGCCGGCGAAGAACAAAAAGGGCAACGGGAAGAAAAACAAAAAGGGTGGCCAACCCGGCCATCCCAGGCACCAACGCACCCCCTTCAGTGAAGATGAGATCAATGATTGCTGGGAATATCATTGTCCATCATGCCCTGAATGCGACAGCAGCGACATCATCTTGCTGGATCAACCCCCGAAGATTATTCAGCAGACCGAGTTGATCGAGGTGGTTACGCACACCGAAGAACACTGCGCCTACGCCTACTACTGCGGGGACTGCGACAAGACCCATTATGCGCCCTTTCCGGATGAGGTCCTCAAAGAGGGCCTGTTCAAGGCGCGACTCACCGCGTTGGTGGCGTATATGAAAAACGGCTGCCATGCCTCATTCTCCACCATCCGCAAATTCCTGCGCGATGTCATCGGTGTAACCGTCAGCCGGGGTTATCTGGCAAAGCTCATCCAGAAGGTCAGCCAGGCGCTGGCGCCCTCTTCTGAGCAACTACTCAATCGCCTGCCCTTGGCGACCAGCCTGACTGTCGATGAGCCGGGCCATAAAGACAACGGCGAT
>JAAENL010000454.1 GCA_024224435.1 Halieaceae bacterium | reverse complement strand
ACTCAGTAATATCGAATTCATTCTCGATGACACGCGCAGCTCAAGCCTGCAAAAATTGCAGGCGGATTGTGTGGTGATGAACATGGTTCTGCACCATACGCCTGTGCCCGGTGACGTTTTGAGGGACGTGGCTTCGTGCCTGGCACCGGAGGGCGTGGTGCTGATAACCGATTTGTGTAATCACGACCAGGGCTGGGCACGCGAGAACTGCGGCGACCTCTGGCTTGGCCTCGATCCGCAGGATCTTGCGCAGTGGGCAGGGGAAGCAGGTCTCGAAGAGCTGGCCGGCATCTACCTGGCGCAGCGCAATGGCTTCAAAGTACAGGTGCGACTGTTTGGTCGAGCCTGATTAATTTCAGCAATAAGGATAACGCTATGAGCGAGTACAACATCTTCACCTCTGAATCCGTCTCTGAGGGGCACCCGGACAAAATGGCAGACGCCATCTCCGATACCGTCCTCGACTTCATTATCAAGGATGACCCCAACGCCCGTGTTGCCGTCGAAACCATGGTCAAGACCGGCATGACGATTGTTGCTGGCGAAGTGACCACCTCCACCCCGATGGATGACCTGGAAGATGCCATACGCGGCACTATCAACGACATTGGCTACAACAACTCAGACGTAGGTTTTGACGGGCACAATTGCGCGGTGCTGAACGCGATAGGCAAGCAATCTGTGGACATCTCCATGGGCGTAACGGAGGGCGAGGGTGCTCATCTCGAGCAGGGCGCAGGCGATCAGGGTCTTATGTTTGGGTATGCAACCAACGAGACCGATATCTTGATGCCCGCTCCGATCCACTATTCCCATCGTCTGGTAGAAAAGCAGGCGGAGCTGCGCAAGAATGGCACCCTGCCATGGTTGCGTCCCGACGCGAAAAGCCAGGTCACCCTGCGCTACGACAACGGTAAGCCCGCGGCCATTGACGCGGTTGTGCTGTCCACACAGCACGATCCCGATATCAGCCAGTCCGATCTCTACGAAGCTATTCTGGAACACGTGATCAAGCCTGTACTGCCTGCCGAGTGGTTGCACAGTGAGACGCTCTATCACATTAACCCCACGGGCAACTTCGTCATCGGTGGACCAGTAGGCGACTGCGGCCTGACTGGCCGTAAGATCATCGTTGATACCTATGGCGGCATGGCCCGCCACGGCGGTGGCGCTTTCTCAGGAAAAGATCCCTCCAAGGTTGATCGCTCTGCGGCCTATGCCGGGCGCTACGTGGCCAAAAATATTGTTGCGGCAGGTCTCGCAGACCGCTGTGAGATCCAGGTGTCCTACGCTATCGGTGTTGCAGAGCCCACCTCAATCTCCATTGATACCTTCGGTACTGGCAAGCTCGGCGATGACAAAATAGAGGAACTGGTGCGCGAACACTTTGACCTGCGTCCCAAGGGTCTGATCGCCATGTTGGATCTGAAACGCCCTATCTATAAAAAGACTGCGGCCTACGGTCACTTTGGCCGCGACGACGCAGATTTCACCTGGGAGAAAACCGACAAAGCAGATGCCCTGAAAGCGGCACTCTAATACCACGAGGGAAAGGAAGCACCGTTACAGGTTACTCCCAATCTCACTAAAGAAACTTAAACGGGTCCAAAAGTGGGCCCTGACCCTGAAAAGGAAGGAAGCAGTTATGACGAGCGCAGAAAAAATTACCGCGAACGAAGACTACAAGGTCGCCGATATCTCATTAGCCGAATGGGGCCGCCGAGAGCTGGAAATCGCTGAAAGCGAAATGCCGGCACTGATGGCCATGCGTGCCAAATATTCCGACAGCAAGCCACTGGCTGGAGCGAAAATCCTTGGCTGTATTCACATGACGATACAGACCGGTGTACTGATCGAAACACTGGTTGAGCTGGGCGCCGATGTGCGCTGGTCTTCATGTAACATTTTTTCTACTCAGGACCACGCTGCAGCTGCCGTTGCCGCTGCGGGCGTACCCGTTTTTGCCTGGAAAGGCGAGACCGAGGAGGAGTACGACTGGTGCATCGAACAGACCATAATCAAAAATGGTGAGCCTTGGGATGCCAACATGATCCTAGACGATGGTGGTGACTTGACGGCTATGCTGCACGACAAATATCCCGCAATGCTGGATACTATCCACGGTATTACCGAGGAGACAACAACCGGCGTTCATCGTCTGCAGGAGATGCTGGAGCACGGCACACTGAAAGTGCCTGCCATCAACGTGAACGACTCGATTACCAAATCCAAGAACGACAACAAATATGGCTGTCGTCACAGCCTCAACGATGCGATCAAGCGGGGCACGGACCACCTGCTGTCCGGCAAAAAAGCTCTGGTCATCGGCTACGGTGACGTTGGCAAAGGATCATCACAGTCTTTGCGCCAGGAAGGAATGATCGTGAAGATCGCCGAGGTCGACCCGATCTGTGCCATGCAAGCTTGCATGGATGGCTTCGAAGTCGTCTCCGCTTATAATGATGGTATCAATGACGGCACCGCAGCGTCTGTCAACCGTGATCTGCTGCAGAGCACAGACCTTGTGGTCACCACCACTGGCAACTACAACGTATGTGACGAACATATGCTTCAAGCCCTCAAGTCCGGCGCCGTGGTCTGCAACATCGGCCACTTCGATAACGAAATCGACACCGCTTTCATGCGTCGCACCTGGGACTGGGAAGAGGTTAAACCACAGGTTCATAAGGTTTATCGCGATAGAGCCAACAACGACTTTCTGATTCTCCTATCCGAGGGCCGGCTGGTAAACCTGGGCAACGCAACGGGGCACCCCTCGCGCATTATGGATGGGTCCTTCGCCAATCAGGTACTGGCACAGATCTATTTGTTCGAGCGTCAGTTTGCTAACCTCGAACCTGAGATGAAGCCAGACGCGCTTTCGGTTGAAGTACTGCCGAAGACGCTGGACGAAGAAGTAGCGGCTCACATGATCGGTGGCTTTGGTGCAGTGCTCACCAAGTTGACGCCCGAGCAAGCCGACTACATCAAAGTCAGCCCGGACGGGCCGTTTAAGCCTGACAGCTACAAGTACTAAGGCGGAAACAATGTCCGACATGAAGCAGCGAATCAGCTGTGAGTTTTTCCCGCCTAAAAGCGAGGCGGGTATCGCGAAACTGCTGGCAGACGTCACGCCTGCACTGAACGCCCTGGGTCCCGAGTTTTTTTCGGTGACTTATGGGGCGGGCGGCAGTACCCGAGACAGCACCATGGGTGTTGTCTCGGCTATCCGCGACCTAGGAATAGACGTAGCGCCCCATCTCAGTTTTGGTGGTGATGACGAAAATGCCGTGGCTGACTTGCTGGAAGCCTACCGGGCAAAAGGTGTGAAACGCCTTGTCGCCCTTCGCGGCGATATTCCATCAGGTACTGGCGGCGCGGCACAGTCGGTCTACGCCAACGAGCTCGTCGCATTTATTCGTAAAACCACGGGAGACTATTTCAACATTGAGGTAGCCGCTTATCCCGAGATTCACCCTGAATCGAAAAGCTATGACAGCGACATCCACTTCCTTAAGTCGAAGTTTGACGCGGGGGCCAACAGCGCGATCACTCAGTATTTCTATACCGTGGAAGCATACTTTTATTTCCTTGATCAGTGCGCGGCGGCGGGTATCGATCAGCCGATCTATGCCGGCATCATGCCGATCACCAATTTTGCAAACCTGAAGCGGTTCTCAACCAACTGCGGTGCCGAAATTCCTCGCTGGATCTGCCAGCGCATGGACGCCTACGGCGATGATCAGGAAAGTATCGGAAAATTCGGTCTCGAGGTGGTAGCACAGTTGTGTCAGACACTGTTAGACAGCGGCGCTCCTGGCATTCATTTCTACACCATGAATCAGGTCGAGCCGACCAGGCAACTTTTCCAACATCTCGGCCTAACTGAATCCTCTTAAAGATTCCACGCTGATAACGCACGCAGATTTGCAACGCCCCAATGCGTATACTGTAGTTACCGAGCTCCAGGTTAGAAGTGGTCATGACACGAATCTTTTCTCGCCTGTTCGGGCAGTCCCGCAACAGCTGTAACACTAAAAAGACTCTATATCTCCATATTGGAATGGGGAAGACCGGCACCACCGCCTTACAGGTCTTCTTCTCCGGCAACCGAAAAGCCATGGAGGAACAGGGGGTTGCCTATCCCAGCCTGGGGGAAATCGAAGGTGCTCATCACCTATTGTCACCTCATGTGCCACGCTTCCTGAAGAACACCTGGAACTTTCAATCAGTAGATGACTGGGCACCTGAACTCGCTACTACTGATGCCGACAGCATTCTTCTTTCATCGGAGTTAATGAGCAGGGCAACCCACGATGAATTGTTACCGTTCTGCGCGTCAGTCATGAAATGGTTTGCCCCCAAGGTTGTTATATATGTTCGCAGACAGGATGACATCATCATGGCGAGCTACAACCAGCATATTAAGTCCGGGCTGCAAAAAAAACAGCTTATCGACATCTACCAGCAAATGATTCCACAGTTTGATTACGCGGCGCTCCTATCGCCATGGGAAAATATTGTGGGGCGCGAGAACATCATCGTAAGACCCTATGAACAAGCCCAATTTTTCGACGGAGATTTGCGCAGAGATTTTCTTAAAAACGTGCTGAACATTCGCATCCACGACAGCGTTGTATT
>JAAENL010000453.1 GCA_024224435.1 Halieaceae bacterium | reverse complement strand
ATTCACAATTCACAATTCATTATTAATTATTTGTCAGCTATTCTAATAAACTGCCTCCGTTTTGCCAAAAAATGTGCCTCATTGAATTGCATCTAAAAACTCGACGTGCACCCTGACGCATGCCCCACCTTACGCCTTCCCACACACGTGTGCTACAATTTCAGCCCTTAAAGAAAAACCGTATCGCTCGCTCAGTTATTCTGAGGAATCCCATGCGCCCGATCATACAACTCGCCGCCCTGCAAGCGATAGACACAGACCTTGACGCCGATCGCAAGCGTTACGCCGAGATCCAGGCTGAGCTACAACCACCATCGTCACTGTCACAAGCGCAAACGGCCCGAAATGAAGCAGCCGCACTGGTGGAGCAGTGGCGAAAAGAGCAACAACAGCGAGAGAGGGCCGTCGCCGACCAGAGCACGAAAGTGCAGACGCAAGAGAAGCAACTTTATAGTGGGCGAGTTAAGGATCCCCGGGAACTGGTGGCAATGCAGCAAAATGTCGAAGCGCTCAAACGCCATCTGGAGACGTTGGAAGAGGCTGAGTTGGAAGCGATTTTGGAAGCGGAACAGGCGGAGAGCGATCTTGCCGAGGCCGAAGTGAGCTTGACGGAGGAACAGGCTGCTTGGGCGAGCACTGAGGCGGGATTACAACAAGAACGTCAGAGCCTCATCCTCCGCGCCCGGAAACGGAAAGCGCAGCGTGATACTGCCGCCGCCGACCTGCCGCCCGCAGATCTCAAACGTTACGAAGCATTACGAGAGAGATCTGGAGGCGTTGCTGTTGCACCCTTGCAAGGGGCGGGTTGCGGTGGCTGCGGTGCGGCCCTGCCTACGGCTACCCGCCAGCAGGTGCATGGTGATCAGATCGTGACCTGTCCGATTTGCAAGCGGATGTTGGTTGGCTGACCCTGTGTTGCAGACTTTTAGGATTAGCTTTCTGGCTGGTCTCGCCTTCCGTCAGGGTATCTCTTTTTGTCGGCCCGTACAGCTACCACTCCTGGTAACTGGCGTAAGTGCTCGAGTTCGTTCTTTGGTAGTATCACAGACACACCGCCAAAGGTAACCGTATAACGATGAACGATCCTGGCAGTGGGTATGGTTTCGTTTAGGACCTGCTCGAAATGATCGATCTGCGTTTCTAGATATGCCAAATATGCCTGGCTGGCTTCCGATTGCACATCAAGTTTACGGTCACCGCTTACGAACGGAGCCGTGGCGTCCAGGTTTTCGATGCCCCCTTGATAGAGGGCCAGGGGTACAAAATCCAGTTCCACGACGACACTGGTCTGATCCCCGTCGAGTTCTTTTGGGTTAGGTGTGGTGGTTGGTGATAGGGTACCTGGATCTGACAGTGTTGATGGAGTCTGGCTGTCCTGGGACGAAGGTGTTATGGAGACAGGCGTGCAAGCTGAGAGCGCCAACACCATAATCCCTATAACAACGAGTCCGATTCCCAGCTCTTTCAATTGTAATAGTATCACTGTTCTTTCGCTCATATTTTTTTGACTTTCTTAGATTCTCTTACCTACTACATATTGCAT
>JAAENL010000452.1 GCA_024224435.1 Halieaceae bacterium | reverse complement strand
GGATATTCTCGATTGCAGCTCCGCGGGCATACAAAGCCTTGAAGGTCTCTCGGTTTTCACCGGCCTCATAGCGGCACGTTTTTCGGATAATGAAATTCGTAACCTGGTGGAACTGGGTGCCATGGACTCAATCGAGGTGCTCTATCTGGATGACAACGCAATAATCGACCCTGTTCCACTTTACCGACTGCCGGCACTACGAGAACTGGAGTTGTCGGGCAACGCCGCCCTGCAGTGCCCGAAGCCCGGCAGTCTCGGACAGGTCGCGATCATTACCTTACCGACGCACTGCAACTAGTTGCGCTGCCACCCGCCGCGCGATTCAAGCTCGCTCCAAAGTCAACCAGTCGAAGCCCCCGGCCTGCTCGGCGAATGTGACTGAGTCGAGTGAGCCCAGCGCTCCAAGTATGGCGCCTTGCGCCCGATCCAGGCTGTTGTTCTTCTCGCTGATATGCGCCACAACCAGGTGTTGCAAGTCGGTACCCACCTGCTGTAAAAACTCTGCTGCCTGAAGATTGTTCAAATGCCCCCAGTCGCCGCCGACACGCTGTTTCAGGTGGTGCGGATAAGGCCCTTCCTGCAACATCACCGCATCGTGATTAAATTCCAGCAACAGGCTGTCGCAGTGACGAAAGTTGTCGATAACGTGGGGGGTTATACTGCCTAGATCAGTGAGAATACCAAGGCTGCACTCTGCAGTGGAGAGCCGATACTGGCAGGGCTCCACCGCATCGTGAGGCACCGCCACAGCCTTCACCTGTAGTTTGCCAATGTCAAAGGCAGCCTCGCAGTTGAACAGGCAGTAGTCGTGAGCGCCATCGCAACGCCCTGTGCCCGCCGTGCCGTGTGTGAGATACACTGGAATGTCGAATTTATTGGAGAGGGCAGCCACTCCGCTGCAATGATCGCTGTGCTCGTGGGTAACGAGAATCGCGTCAATTTGTCTGGGATCTGCACCTAGACGAGCCAGTCTACGCAGCGTTTCGCGCAGAGAAAAGCCGCAATCAATCATCACGAGCGTCTCATCAACCTGAACAAGAGTAGAATTGCCCTTGCTACCCGAACCAAGAGAGGCAAATTGCACCAAACAGCTCCTCTGCGCGGCTAGTTGATATTGCCCTTGATGGCGACTAGCAACTCCTGCTCTTCCCGCGTGTCGAGAACAATCGCGGAATCCTGCGGGGTCATCCGGATGCTCATGGACGCGTCGGACAATGGCTCCAAAGACACCAGTAATGTTTGGTCTTCATCGATTACATCGTCCTGATTTTCCCACAACCTCGACCACCACCCGGTTTCTTCATCACTGCCATCTGCATTGAAGCGAACATAGTAAAGCCCTTCACTGCGATTTCGGTCAGAGATGACAAAAGACGACTTCTCCAGCGCTCGACCGAGGGAAGCCCAGGCGCGATCATAGGGGAGATCCAAGCGAAGGTAGAAATAACCTTCGGGCGCTTCGACCAAAGCGATCTTGCCAGTTGCACTGATGCCCTGCTCCGCGAGCATTGAAACGGGCGCAGTTTCCGCGCTATCGGCCATGTATTGAGCAAGTGCCCTCAACATCTCCGCCTCCTGGTTAGCGTCATCTGATTCAGCCGGCCAAAGCTCTTCGCCACCTCGTTGATTCATTTGTAACACGTGCAATTCGCTGGTGCCTCGCTGCACACCCTGCTCCATTCGGAAACGAAAGCGACTGGATAACGGGCGACCTTCTAATGTGACCCAGTTGGATTCCATAGTGCCCGCCCGGGCATCTGCCCGCGCAACCTGCATGCCCGAGGCGGACATAAAATTTCGCACCTGCGGCCAGACTTGCCCGGGGGCAACGCCCACCAGTATCCAACTGTCCAGGCCAAGGCGTTGAATCCTGACCAACTCCTGCGTCGCGCTGCTGCCAAGAGGTGTGGGTCGCGGCACCTCGAAGTCCTCGTCGTCGAGGTAGGCGTCCTGTACGGGCGGAATGACGTAAATATCCTCCATCTCGGTACTCGTAATCCCTTCAGGAAGTTCGACAGGTGCGATCTGGGGTGCCTGCTTGTAGTCCTCTGAGCGGTCGCGGAAGACACCCTCGTCACCGAAAATCGATCCGCAGGCCGACAAAGATAGTGTCAGAAGTGGCACTGCAATCTGAAAAAAACGTTTATATACCCTACTCATAGGACACCCGCCGCTGCCAGTGCTGCACGAACCCGGGCATGGTATTGATCGTCCAGGGCTGTCAAGGGGAGCCTGATGCCGTCCTCAATGAGACCGAGCTCGAACAGCGCCCACTTTACAGGCACAGGGTTGGGCTCCAGAAAAAGCACCTCGTTCAGGTCAACCAACTTTTCATCAGCCAGAGCGGCGGCCTCCTCATCTCTCGCCAGCGCACCCTGGCACATCCGAGCGACCTGCAGCGGAGCGACATTGGCCGTCACAGAAATACTGCCTTTCCCGCCCAGTAGCATCAACTCCCGCGCCGTCGGGTCGTCACCAGAATAAATAGCGAAATCTTCGCCACAACGCTGCACCAGTTCTCTCGCACGGTCCATCTCACCGGTCGCATCCTTCAAACCCACGATATTATCCAGTTCCGCCAGTTGCACAACGGTATCGTTGGCAAGGTCGACCGCAGTGCGAGCGGGCACGTTGTATAAAATCTGGGGGATGGTCACCGCCTCGGCTACGGCCTTGTAGTGTTCAAACAGACCTCGCTGCGTGGGCCTGTTGTAGTATGGCGTCACCAGGAGACAGGCGTCTGCGCCAGCCTTGGCGGCTGCCTCGGTAAAATAAATAGCCTCGCGAGTAGAGTTCGACCCAGTCCCTGCCACAACCGGCAGACGGCCCGCCAGGTAATCGATACAGTGCTTGATTACCTCGCAATGCTCTGAGGCATCGAGTGTAGCGCTCTCACCCGTGGTACCCACGGCGCCGATGGCCGCGGTGCCCGACTCGAGGTGCAGGTCCAGCAAGCGCTCCAGTGCCTTCCAATCGACACTGCCATCAGCGTGCATAGGGGTAACCAGGGCGACAATACTACCGATAATCATTAGCGGTCTCCGCTTCTTGCGCTCGCGGGATGACGGAGTCGCACAGCCCGCGGGAAAGCTGGCCATTATCCATGACGCGAGCAGGATGACAACCATGTGCGCTAAAATGGAAGTCATAGCAACTGGCTCGGCATAAAATGCAGACCCAATAGGAGTTGAGAATGGCATTAAAACACACCCTGACGGTATTCCTGTTACTGATCGCCAGCTGGCCTCAGCTGATACTGGCGCAGCCCTATCCCCGCATTGAGAACTTGTCCAGGATTGACCTGAACTACATGGACCAGCAGCGCAATGACCTGAGGGGCATAGCCGCTGCCGAACTGGGCAGGCAGTTCAGCGGCCAGAAAGGGAGGGATCTCGCGCTATTGCAAAGCATGTTGGATGAGGGGCTGGTGGCGCCAGATCAAGTCCGCGAAATGCAGGCCATGGGTATCATGATGGGCGACTTGTTGGCCGCAGAATTCGAGCTGAACTGGGTCGTATACGCCGACCAAGCCGGACGCAGCCGCGCTCTGCGCTACCGGGACAGCGATTTCTTCCTATACCCCGTTACCATGATCTCTCGCCGGCGAACCGCGGGAGACATGACCCCGGTGGACGATATTTACGAGAGAGCAGCAAGATTAGTGGAACAAAATACGCCCGCAAGCCCATTTCAATAGCGCTTGGCATTTGCGAGCAACAGCCAGTAGACTAAGCTCTGAACATCGACTTAGTGGCATTGCATGAGCACAAGCCCCCCTGGATACGAGCTATTGGGCGAGTCCCAAGACGAATCCTTGCTGGCACTATCGGGCGCCTGGGCGCAAGGTCATAGCCCGGAACCCTTCAGGACCATTGCATCACAACTGATCAGTAACCCCCCGCACTCGCTGACAGTCGATGGCACCGGAATCACCCACTGGGACTCCCTGCTGATGGCATTCCTGCTTCAATGTCACGACTTTTGCAGAACGCAAGGGATTGCCTTTGGCACCCGGCAGCTACCGCAAGGCATCCTGGAGCTGCTGGACGTTGCCACTGCCGTCAAGCCACATGAGGAGCCTGAAGAAACACCTGCTCCTTGGTTATCGACGCTAGATCCAGCCAACCTTTTGCGCAGAGCCAGCGGCGGCACACGAGATTCCCTGGCGTTCATCGGCGAGGTCACTATCGCAATGGGCCGCCTCGCTACCGGCAGAGCCAATACACGCCTGAAGGACTTCACCGCATTCTGCTACCAAACGGGACCAAACGCATTTGGCATCATCAGTCTGACCAGCATCCTGGTGGGCATGATCCTGGCTTACCTGGGGGCGGTGCAGTTACGGCAGTTTGGCGCTGAGATCTATGTGGCCGACCTCGTTGTCATAGGTACCCTGAGAGAAATGGGTGTGCTGATGACTGCGGTTGTTATGGCCGGGCGAACAGGCGCCGCCTACGCAGCCCAGCTCGGCACAATGCAGACCAATGAGGAGATCGATGCCATTTCCACCATGGGCATATCACCCATTGAATTCCTTGTCTTGCCGCGGATGCTTGCCCTGGTCGTTATAATGCCCCTGCTAACGGTTTATGCGGACCTGTTAGGCATTGTGGGCGGCGGCATTGTCGCGGGCGGCATGGGTATTTCTCCGCCACAGTATATCAGCCAGGGAATGGGGGCTCTATCAATCACCCAGGTCTCTGTGGGTCTCATAAAGGCTGTCGTATTTGCGGCACTCATCGCCATTGCCGGCTGTCGCGCCGGGATAAATTCAGGGCGCAGCTCGGCAGCTGTTGGTCAGGCGGCCACCACTGCGGTTGTGACATCGGTGGTTTATCTGATCGTGGCCGATGCTGCCATTAACATTGTGTTCCAACAGTTGGGCATATGAGTTCAAGCGAATCAAAACCGGCACTGATTGAGGTCCGCGATGTCACGATGGCCTACGGTACCAACGTCATCCAAAGCGATCTCACTTTCGACATTCACCAGGGAGATATCTTTGTCATAATGGGAGGCAGCGGTTGCGGCAAAAGCACCTTGCTCAAACACATGCTCGGGCTTATTACTCCCGATGCCGGTGATATTTTGTACAGCGGCACAAGCTTTTACAGCGCCAGTAAGGAGCGGCAAGATTCCATGCGCAAACGCTGGGGAATCACCTATCAGTCAGGCGGCCTGTTCAGCGCGATGACGCTGGAAGAAAATATTACTCTACCGCTCGAACTTTACACTGAATATACGAAAGCAGAGACTAAAGACGTTGTCGCCTACAAGCTCGCACTCGTCGGACTTGCCGGATACCAATCTTACTACCCCTCCGAGATCAGTGGCGGCATGCGCAAGCGCGCCGCGCTCGCTCGCGCTATCGCACTGGATCCGGAAATTCTTTTTTTTGACGAGCCCTCGGCAGGACTGGACCCAATCAGCTCCAGTTTACTGGACGATCTGATTGTGCAAATTAAAGAGTCGATGGGGGCCACTGTCGTGATGGTTACCCACGAACTTCCCAGTATTTTTGCTATCGCGAACAACTCGGTATATCTGGACAATATCAGCCGCACCATGATCGAATACGGAAACCCGGCACAACTGCGCGATCACAGCCAAAAGGCTGTCGTTCGACAGTTTTTGAGTCGCAGTGCCACCGCCGATGAGGACAGCGCATGAGCGAAAAATCACAATACGCAACCACGGGCGCCTTTGTGGTCGGCGCCCTGCTTATCTTCGTAGCCGTAGTGTTGTATCTGCTGGGCTCAGGATTCGGGAAACGTGAGAGTTTTGTCATGGTCTTTAATGCCGCAGCAAAGGGTCTGAGTGCCGGCGCGCCTGTTGCGCTGCGTGGGGTTCAGATCGGCCAGGTCACCGATGTGGATGTAGTGCTCGATACGAAGACGGCGGATGTTCTTGTCGTGGTAAAAGCGGAGATTGACGAGACAAGCATTTACTACGAGGGCGACCCCAACGCGGTGGATACCGAAGATTTAATCAAGCGTGGACTTCGCGCCCAACTTAACATGCAAAGTCTGGTAACAGGCCTTCTGTACATCGAGATGGATTTTCACCCGGACACCCCGGTGAAGCACTATAACCTGAACTCTAAACTGCCCCAGTTCCCGACTGTACCGACCAATCTCGAGCGGCTTGCCACTCAGCTGCAGAACTTCGATATCGATAAGATGGCCAAGCGAATAGAGACGATCAGCGATAGCATCGATACGCTGGTCAGCAGTAAAGAAATGCAGCAGCTTCCCCTTAATATGAACGAAACTCTGGACTCACTGAAAGGGCTGAGTGAAAAAATGCAAACACAGCTGGCAAGCTCAGGACCAAGACTTGATGCGATGCTGGATGAAACTACAACCACCATCGCAAGCACCGGCAGTCAGCTCAACGATGCCGTCCAGAGCTTTGAAAACAGTATGCAGAGCCTGGAAGAACTGGTTTCGTCTGACTCTACAACGGTCTATCAGATGAATGAGGCTCTTAATGAAGTTAGCCGAGCCAGCCGGTCTCTGCGATTACTTACAACGACACTGGAAAGACAACCCGAGTCATTGATTCGGGGCCGAACCGGAGACTGAGCATGACAAAGATAATTTTTTCGCTATTCTGTTTATTGTCCCTGTCTTTTCTGACCGGATGTGGAAGCAGCTCTCCAATCAATTACTATGTACTGTCCTCCCCATCGACCTCACCCCCTGCCGGCACATCTCCCATAATCGGAGTGGGGGCCGTGACAATACCGGAATACCTGAACCGCGAAAATATGGTCTTTAACAGCGAGGAAAATGCGCTTTTTATCGCTGACTCCGACCGCTGGGCGGAGCCACTACAAAAAGGTATTCAGCGTGTGCTGGCAATAAACCTCGCGAGCTTGCTCGACACGCAGAACATACGGCTGCACCCTTGGCCGCGCACCGCAGCACCCGATTACAGCGTAAGCATTAATATATTGCGACTCGATGCAGACGATAAAGAAGCAACGCTAGCGGCGGAGTGGCAGGTAACACAAACCGCTGAGAAAAAACCGCGCACGCAGAATATCAAGCAGATCAGTCAATCCTTTCCCGGGGGTGGACCGGATGCTGATGACATCGCCGCTGCCTACAGCGCTTTGCTATTCCAACTGAGCGAAACCATTGCAGCCGCTATTGAAGCAGAGCCGCGCGAACGGTAGCTGGCTCACAGAACCTCAACGCAAACCTAAAAGTCGTCCGACCGCAGCATGGCGTCTGAACCGCCATCGACAAAAATAACTGAGCCACACATATAAGCAGCCTCGTCACTGAGCATGTAACGCATGACATTGGCTATATCTGCAGGCTGAGCAGTCCTGCCCACCGGTACAGAGTCGCCGAAGGCTTTCATCGCTGCACCCAGCTCTTCGTCCGCAAAAACACGATCTGTGAGAGGAGTCATAGTGATCCCAGGGGCGACTGCATTGAGACGCACACCCTTGCCAGCATACTCGACTACGTGCCGCCGCATCCAAAGCGTAACGGCGCGCTTGGAACCTGCGTAAGCCGTATGACCATCACGTTCGTCGATCTCCGTGCACGCTGCGGTCTCATCCCCCAACAAGCATTTCTCTACAAAGCTATCGTCAGTGGGCACCATTGGCGCCGAGTTCGACGACACAAATACGACGCTGCCCTGCTTTCGCTCCAGCAGGTCACGCAAACCTTCCACGGTCTCTATCACCGCGAAATAGTTGACTCTCGCAATCAACGAGAAAGGTGTCGCCACGGGAGGCAGCCCGGCGCAGGGGATAAAACCATCCAGGCCTTCGGGCGCGAGTTCGCGCACACCGCTTATCGCCACCTGACGACCGTCATCGGTAGACAGGTCAGCGATAACATCACCCTCCCTGATGTCCACCGAGATCACCCGGTCACCTGCTGCCAGTAACTGCTCTTTAAGCGCTGCACCGATTCCGGTGGCGCCACCTGTCATAGCAAACGTTCGCATTTTCGTCCCCACTCCTGTCGTTCCGGTTGTCACTTGCATTCAACTTATCTGAAATACTGCACAGCCCTCGACCACAGAAACATGTGCCAAGAGGCCAAATATCGTTATCCCTTGCAAATTAGGGCTGATACTGCCGCTCTGGTCACGACAGGTGAACCGTGTCCCCCAAAATGGCCATCGCGGTGACGTCCTTGTTGCGAGCATTACTCACCACTCGATCCAGCGGATTCAAACGCCAGTCCATCTTCAACTCATTGCGGAAAATCCTGCTGTCCGCAGCCACAGCCCGACCGTTATCCAACCACTGGGGCCACTCATCAGAGGTTAGAACAACCGGCATGCGAGCGTGCCAAGGACGAAAAGACGGTGCCGCTTCCGTCGTAACCAGGGTACACGACAGCAGCGACTCCTCCCCTCCTTCCCAGATGTCCCAGAGAGCCGCAACCGCAAGCGCGCGCGCGACATTACTGATGAGCCACGGCTGCTTGGCGCCATTTTCCGTGCGCCACTCAATAAACCCACTCATCGGAACCAACCCCCTCTGGCGCTTAAAGGGACCACGAAACGCTTTGCTGCTGGCAAGAGTCTCGCTTCGAGCATTAAACATAGCATAGGTCTGGCTTACTTCTCTCGACCAGGAAGGGGTCAGCCACCAGCGAGCGGCGTCGAGCACAAGGCCGCTTTCGCCCTGTTTGACCAGCGGTATGCGCTCCGTTGGCGCCAGATTCACCGCCGACGGCAATGCGCACCCGATCCCCAAATCCTTGAGCAAGTTCTGCAATCCGGGGGTTTCAATCGCGTTAAATCGTCCACACATGGCAAGACTGTGCCGAAAAGCACCCGGGGGAGCAAGCGCAGTCTGACCTGTCGCACCACGGACACCCATTAAACGCGCGCCGCTGCGGTCGCTTGCCTGAATCTGCTGCGCAGTAGTACCCTGTGCCCCGATTTTGGAGGGAGAGAACTATGAGCGCGAAACCTCAGGTACCGGCCATCGAGGGCTGGCACACTATGGATGCCAAGCCGCACCTGCTTGGGACACGTTGCAAATCCTGTGGCACCTACTTCTTCCCCAAGCAGGATGATTTCTGCAAGAACCCCCACTGCGAGAGCACCGACTTCGAGGAAGTGGAACTGAGCCGTACCGGTAATGTGTGGAGCTACACCAATGCCTGCTACAAGCCACCGGAGCCGTTTGTTGCCGCCGAACCCTTTGAGCCCTATTGCATTGCCGGCGTGCAACTGGAAAAAGAACAAATGGTTGTGCTGGGACAAGTCGTAGAGGGCCTGAACGTGGGCGACCTTAAGGTTGGCATGCCGATGGAACTGGTGCTTGAAGCGCTGCATGAAACCGATGAGGACATCAAAGTCACCTGGAAGTGGCAACCCGTCGCGCAGTAACCACCGAATTAGCTGGAGTAAAAATACTATGTCCAATGAAATCGCGATTCTTGGCGCGGGCATGCACCCTTGGGGCAAGTGGGGACACAACTTTGTGCAGTACGGCGTGGCCGCTGCAAGAGAAGCACTGGCGGAGGCCGAGATACCTTGGCAGGATATCGCCTATGTGTCTGGCGGTGCTACGATACGCTGCGGTTACCCGGGCTACGTGGCGGGAGCCACCTTCGCACAGGCTCTGGGCTGGCAAGGCGCTGAAGTTAACACGTCCTATGCAGCCTGTGCATCAGGCTCCCAGGCGCTGGCAGCTGCGCGCAACAAGATCCTTTCCGGCGCCTGCGACGTGGCATTGGTAGTGGGTGCGGATACCACGCCCAAGGGTTTTCTGGCCCCAGCAGGCGGTTATCGTCCAGAAGACCCGGATTGGGTCAGGTTCTACCTCGGCATCACTAACCCGACCTATTTCGCGTTGTATGCCCGGCGTCGCATGGATCTATACGGCGACACGCTGGAGGACTTCGCCGCAGTGAAGGTCAAGAATTCTTTGGTCGGCAGCAAGAACCCCCGGGCACGCTACCGCAAATGTTTCAGCGCCGAGGATGTCGCGGCATCTGCAATGGTAGCGGACCCCCTGCGGTTGATGGATATTTGTGCAACCAGCGACGGGGGCGCCGCACTGATTGTCTCCAGCCTGGAGTATGCCCGCAAAATAGGCCGGGGGGACGCGCCACGGATAGCCGCCATTTCAACGGTAACGCCCACCTTCGCCAGCGCCGTTGTGGAAATGCCAGACATCGCCACAGACTCCGCAGCTGCAGACGGGGTCGAGGCACTGGCCTACCGGGCCAGCCTACCAGTGAAAGCTTACGAAGAGGCCGGTATCGGCCCGGAGGACGTGGATCTCGCGGAGGTCTATGACCTGTCTACCGCGTTGGAACTAGACTGGATCGAGGACCTGCAACTGGCCCCACGAGGTGAGGCGGCCGCTATGCTGCGCAAGGGCGACACAGCCCTGGGCGGAAAAACGCCAATCAACGTGTCCGGCGGACTGGCCTGCTTTGGCGAGGCCGTTCCCGCCCAAGCCCTGGCACAGGTTTGCGAGCTGACGTGGCAACTGCGCGGCGACGCGGGGGACCGTCAGGTTGAGGGAGCGAAGGTTGGCATTACCGCCAACCAGGGCCTGTTCGGGCACGGCAGCTCGGTCATTGTGAAACGCTGACCGAGCCGACACCCGTCAGCTCCAGTGTGCCTC
>JAAENL010000451.1 GCA_024224435.1 Halieaceae bacterium | reverse complement strand
CGCCTCCTCGACCATGGCACTTCTTGTATTTCTTGCCGCTTCCGCATGGACAAGGTTCATTGCGCCCAACCTTCGGTTCCTCGCGCCGCACCGTTACCTGCGGTGCCGGTGCCGGCTGCCCGGGGCCTGCGGCCATCCCCCACCGCAATAAGGGAGCCAGCAATATTCCTGACCATGTGATGTAAGAATGCATTTGCTGAAATATCGATGACGACCAAATCACCCCGTCGTTCCACTGAGACGGATTGCACGTTTCGCATGGGCGTAGAGGCTTGGCAAGATGATGCGCGAAACGCGCTAAAATCTCGCTCGCCAAGCAGTGCCTGGGCAGCTGTGTGCATAAGGCCTGCGTCAAGTGGACGGCGGCACCACGTCACACGATGCCGCAACAGCGCTGAGTGCACGGGCGTATTTTCGATCACGTAACGGTAACGACGGGACAATGCTGAAAACCGGGCATGAAATGACTTTGTTACCGGAGTGGCCCAGTGTATTCGAACGCTGCGCGGCAGGGTCGAATTGCCGCCAAGTACCCAAGCCCTGCAACTGCGTGCTGCCGGCATGTCGAAGTGGATGATCTGGGCGTGAGCGTGCACGCCACTATCGGTGCGACCCGCGCAGTGCACGCGCACCGTCGTGCTAGCAACCTCACCCAGCGCGCGCTCGAGTACACCCTGCACCGTCACCGTGCCGATATGGGGTTGAACCTGCCAGCCATTAAACCCCTCTCCGTCATACTCTATACGACACGCGATCCGTGTGTCTGCAGGCAGCGGATCCGATGAGGGTGACTTAGCTGTCAATACGCTCAAGCAACGTGCGAGCCTCGGTTGTCAACGCGTCACCACCCTCTGCGATGATCTCATCAAGAATCTGACGAGCACCGTCCTCGTCGCCCATATCCAGATATGCCCGTGCGAGATCCATCTTGGTAGATAAACCATTGCTATCATCGGCGATCACGAGTTCTTCGTTCTCGCCACTGGCAAGGTCGCTCGCACCGAAGTCAGCGCTCAAGTCTAAATCGATGTCGCCACTCCCCTGTTCGCTGGATTCCTCAATCTGCAGTTCCGAAAAATCCGTTTCAACTGAGCTGCTTTCCCCTGCAGAAGCGGTTGCAGCCGGAACACCTACCGAACCAATGCCGGCATCGGCAACAATGGTCTCAGCTCGCTCAATGGCACCAGCGTCGCCGTTTTCGCGGATTCGCTCAAGCTGAGCGGCAACACCACCCTCGTTCTGCAAATCGACATATATCTCGAGCAGCTTGAGCCGGTAGACCGGGTTATTCGGCTCGGCATTCAACGCATTGTTCAGCAAATCGATCGCCTGAGGGTGACGGCCATAGGCAACATAGATATCTGCCTCGGCCAATGCATCTGAGGCATCCACGTCAGAAGCATAGTGGTCGTGTTTATGCTCTCCATAACCGCGGTTGTCGGGCGTGACACGGGGCTCCTCTACTGAGGGAGTCTCTGCAGCATCAAATACATCGTCTTCGTCGAAGCTCTGTTGCTTCAGCTCGACGTCGCTAAACGCATCGTCCTCTGCCGCCCCCGCCCTGCGACGACGGATGAATACGTAGGCCGCCACCAAGCCCGCTAGCAGCGCCCCCGCCGCATAGAGCAGTATGTTGCTGGCACTGGACTCAACCTCG
>JAAENL010000450.1 GCA_024224435.1 Halieaceae bacterium | reverse complement strand
TAATGACGGGGTGGTGCGGTGACTCAGGCCACATCCCGTCATTGCGAGGGAGCCCCGGCGACTGCGGCAATCCCCTGCTACAGCGCTCCGGCCAGGGAGATTACCGCGTCGTACCTCCTCGTAATGACGGGGTATATCGTACCTCCTCGTAATGACGGGGTATATTGTGCCTCTTCGATGTGACGGGGTGGTGCGGTGGCGCAGGCCACATCCCGTCATTGCGAGGGAGCCCCGGCGACTGCGGCAATCCCCTGCTACAGCGCTCCGGCCAGGGAGATTACCGCGTCGTGCCTCCTCGTAATGACGGGGTATATTGTGCCTCTTCGTCATGACGGGGTATATTGTGCCTCTTCGTAATGACGGGGTATATCGTGCCTCTTCGTCATAACGAGGTGGTAACGGGCTGGTCGCTCAGCCGGCCGCCACCCGGTCTCGCCAGGTAGTCATGCGTTCTTTGATCTGAGCCGCCAGCGTAGCGGCATCATCATTCACGTCTTCCGATACCGGATCGATACCCAGCGAGTGCAGTACCCGGCCCATCGCATTCTGCAGTTCGGCATAACTGCTCAGGTGGTTCATCCGCGCCAGCAACAGCTGCGCCCGGCTCTTGAACACGTTAAGGTCATTCGACGAGTCCGCCTGTTGCGCGGCCCGCGCATGCTTCTCCAGGCCATGCTCCACGTTCAACAGGGCGCGCGACAGACCATAGTCCTGCTGCGCCACGTCGAAGCGGATCTTCGCCAGGTTCACCTGCGCCATCACCGCCATGCTCATCGCATAGCGACGGATCTTGTCCAGCTCATGGCCCGATTCGGCCAGCGCCTTTTCCTTCTGGCCGTTCCACAGGTTGAACAGGTTCCACGACAGGTTGATACCGAACTGCGACCAGTTCGAACGCCATGCGTAGGAGTTGCCATCATGGTATTGGCCCAGGCTTGCCTCGACACCCGGCAGCATGCGCAGCGTGGCCTTGCGGATCTCTTCACTGGAGATGCGTGAGCGGTAGTGCTCCTCGCGCAGCTCGGGGCGCTGCAGCAGCGCGAAGTTCTCCAGGTTCCGGGTTTGCAGCTTGATACGCGGGATGCTCAGGTCGGCATCGGCCAACTGCAGCTTCTGACCCGGTGGCAGGTTGATCAGCGCCGCCAGTTCCGCCTCGGCGGTCGCCAGTTCCTTGCGCACTTCCCACATGCGTTGCGCCATCTGCAGCAGCGACTTGCGGTATTTCAGTTGTTGTTGCGGCGATTCGGCACCGCTCTTCTGCAACCGGGTCGAACGCTCCAGCGCCCGGTTCAGGTCGTTGCCCAGCCCGTCCATGTCGGCCAGCAGGCGTTGCGCACTGACCGCGCGCCAGTATGCATAACGCACATCCTGGATGATGTTCTGCACCACCTTGCGCCGCTTCTCCTGCGCGATCAGCACTTCATCGGCCTGTTGCTTGGCCATCGCATGGCTGACACCCAGGTCGAGGAAGTTCCACACCAGCGATACATTGGCGGTATCCAGGTCCCGGTCCTGCGAGGTCGAGGGCTCCAGCGATTCGGTGCCGGTCAGCAGCGAGGTGCTGGACGAGCCCAGCTTGTTGGATCGGGAACTGTAGCCGGCATTGGCCACCAGCTGCGGCAGCATACCGCTGCGCGCCACCTTCAGCCGGTCGGTCGCCAGTACCTGTTCCATCATCTGTACCCGGTGCTCCAGGTTGTACAGCACCGCACGCGCCATGGCGTCATACAGGCTCAGCGGTCCGCTGACCGCCTGCTGTTCACCGAAGATCGCTTCCATGTCCGCCTTGCTCAGCGCCGCCTGCTCTGCCGAGGTGAGCATCTTCGGGCTGACCGCACAACCGGCCAGCGTCGCACTCAGGCACGCGGCTGCCAGAAATTTGCCTGTCTTCATCTTTTCTTCCCCAAGTCCTTGTATTTTTTAAGTCATGCTTGCAGCAAGCCGTGCCTGTTGCTTTATGTGTTAGTTGCAGACACCCCGGTCTGACAGTGCCTTGAGCACTTCGCGTGCCTGCTCCGGCGTTATCCCCAGATCAGCACCCGATTGCACCACCTGGTCGATTACGTCGCGCGGACCGTTCACCAGACCGCCCAGCGTCGATAGCAACGCCTGCTGGACCGACAGACCGCCGTCGATACTCTGTCTCATCATAGCCGGCGCCTGGTACGGCTGCAGGCTGGTCGCCGTGCCCAGCACGCGCCCGTAACCGGCCGCCGGCAGTATGCCCTGCAGACCACTCAGCATGGACAGCATCAGGGCGTCGCTGTTGGGCAGCTGTGCAGTCATGCCAACCAGCATTATGGCGCTGCCTTCATTCACCAGACCACGGTTCTGTTGCAGCCAGCCCTGTACCTGGCCCACCGGCAGGTTCGACAGGGTGCGCACGATAAACGCCGGGTCGTCCCGGGGCTGCTGGTAGTCAAAGTACACCGGTACGCTGTCCAGCAGGGCGATAAACGCCGACTGGCCTTCGCCCAGGTCCAGGGTGCCGCCGTTGTTACCCACCCAGCCATAACCGATGTCGAAGGTGATACGTTCGCCCTGGCCTTCTTCATCCACGTCCACGGCGGTACCGCGGATACCGATGGTGGAGAAGCGGGTGCGATAGCGCACCTTGGCGGCACTGCGTTTGCCCAGTACACCACTGAGGGAGCGCATGCCGCCCTTGAGCAGGCGGATCACGCTCTTGTCTTTGGCCGCTTCCTTCGGCTTGAACCGGTAGGCCTCGATCTGCACCTGGCTGTCGGCACGCACCAGCAGGATGGATTTATCCGGGAACACCAGCTGCGCCAGCGCCTTCTTCGCGGTGTTGACGGTCTCGCCCACTTCCACGCGACTGCCCCGGCGCAGCTTGCGCGGCGTCGCGGTCGTCGCATCCGTCGCCGTCACGTTGCCGCGCAGGAACACCACCTTGGCCGTCTGGGTTTTCGCCGCCACGGCCTGCAGGGGTGCCAGCGTTACCGTCAGTAGCAGGGCCATCAGTATGAAGCTTGTTGCTTTGTTCATTCTCTTGTCCCCTTCCCTGTTATCCACCACAACTGAGCATGTCGGCAACATCCTCAAAGATCTTCAGCACCTGCTGGCGCTGACGCTCAAACTCGGCCCCCTTCTCCTTCAGGGCATCGCTGAGACCGGCGGCCTTTTTATCATCCTGCCCATCGCCGGGCTCGATCCCCTGCAGACCCGCGGCCTCGCCCTCGGCACCGGCGTCCTGCTCCCCTTGCGGGCCGTCCGGCGCGTCTTCTGTGACCTCTTCGTCCTCTTCCGTCTCTTCGCCGCTGTCGCCCTCTTCCCTCAGCTCCTTCTCCAGTTCCTCCTGCAACTGCTCCAGCGCGGCGTCGTCCTGCTGTTCACCCTCGCCCGGCACCACTACCGGCATCTGTTCCACCACCACCGGGGGGGTGGGCGGCGGCGGGATATACGGGTTCACGGCCGCCACGTTGACCACCAGGCTATTTTCCACAACCTCGGCCTGCATCTCCAGGCCCAGGGCACTGAGGTCCGGCAGGTTGATGGCGCTGAAGGCGCCGTCAATGGTATCGGCCGAGATGACAGTAAAGCGGTCACCGGCCACCGGCGTATAGTCCGGTAGCAGTTCGATATTCAACACGCCATCGGCCGTCAGGGTGTTGCTGACATTGATGCGGTCGTAGTCCTCACCCGCTTCCAGCGGGATGGTATCGCCATCGTAGTCGCGACTGACTTCGATCACCGTCTCGCTGTTCTCGTTCAGCACCAGGTCGGTGAAGCTGAATATACCCGGCGAACTGCCCGGGGCGATGCCACCGAACACGCTAGCCACGCCGTTGATGATGCCGCTACCGGTCAGGGTGCCACCGATCACATCCAGGGTGCCGGTGAAATCGCCACCATCAAGGTGCAACTGGCCGCCGGTCTGGGTATAGGTGCCGATGTTGACGCTACCGGAGAAGCTCAGGGTGCCACCATTATTGCTGATAGAGGCCGCCGTGAAGCCATCGGGGATGGTGACGTTACCGCTGTCGGCCGGGATGGTCAGGTTATCGGTACCACCGGGCACGTAGCCCAGGCTCCAGTTGGCGGGGTTGAACATGTCCCCGTCGGCCAGCGTATTGGTAAAGGTGTTGCTCTGGCCACCGGCCTGAATATCCACAGTGAAGACCTCGCTGTGGCCCAGGCCTTCCGGGTCACGCACTTCGATGGTCACGGTCTGTGTGGCATCGCTGCTGTGATCCAGCAGGCTGCTGTCGGCGATCACCAGCTGGTTATCGGCAATGGCAAAGGCGCCGGCAGAGCTGTCGGCGGTGATATGGAAGCTCAGGCTGTCATGCTCCGGATCCACACCGCTCAGGTCGCCGATGGCAGCCCCGGCGGCGGCCGCTTCGGAGATGGCGGCATTGGACAGGGCCACAGCGGTCGGGGCCTCGTTGACGTCGCTCAGGTTGATGGTGATCTGTGCGGTATCACTGGCCTCGGCATCACTGACCTGCACGGCCAGGGTGTAACTGCCGGTGCTCTCGGCATCCAGCACGGCCCCGGCAGCCACGCTGATCACGCCGCTATCGGGATCAATGTCGAACAGTCCCAGGCCTGTACCGTCGGTAATACTGTAGGTCAGTGGATCATTATCGTCGTCATTGGCCACCACGCTACCCACCACGGTGGCTGCAGCGCTGTTCTCCGCCACGGCGTAGGTCTGGTCCGCGATCTGCGGGGCATAGTTGACGCCGCTGACCGTGACGACCACGCTGCCCTCATCGGTACCGCCGTTACCGTCGCTGATGCTGTAGGTGAAGGTATCGGTTTCAGTGACACCACTGGCCAGGTGATCAAAGGCACCGTTGGGGTCGTAACGGAAAGAGCCATCCACCACGGTGGTCAGCAGGGCGCCCGAGGGCAGTGCAAATTCACTGCCCACCGCGGTCATGTCGCCGTTGATCGCGGTCAGTGTCAGCGGGTCGTTATCCGGGTCCGTATCGTTGGCCAGCAGGCCAAATTTGACGCCGCCATCCTCGGCATTCACGAAGGTGCTGCCTACCTGGTTGGGCAGATCCAGCATGGCCGCCTCGTCACCGGACTGCGGGAACTCGAAGAAATCGATGCCGTTGGCGGCAGAGAAGCCGGCACGGGCGTATTCATCCTCCGACTCACCCGCCCAGTTGATGGCCTCGTAGCGGAACTCGATATCGGCATTGCCATCGCCGCGGTCGTGCAGGCGCAGCTGGAAGGCGTTGAGGCGGTCTATGCCACCGCTGAAATAACCCACGTCATCCCAGGTGATGGTGACCACGCCCAGGCCATAACGACCACCCGTGGTATCCAGGTCACCGTAGACCAGGTTGGAACCGGTGGAGTTACCGCCCGGGGTCGGGGGCTGGGCCCCGTCACGGGTATCCACGTCGGTAAAGAACGGCGCAATGATCGGGTTATCGGTATCACCGGTCATGGCAAACGGAGTATAGGTACTCAGGGGACCGTTAAAGGTGATATTACCGTTGTTGTTGATGTAGATATCGGTAAAGAAGGTGCCAAAGAAGTTGAAGCCAGCCACACCGAACACGCTGGTGATATCGACGGCCTCACTGCTGTCGTCGTCATTGGCTTGCAGCACGATGTCGCCAAAGCCGGCAGCACCGCCCAGGCCGTCGATCAGGAAGGCGCTACCGCTACCACCGCCACTACCGCCACCGCCGGCAAAGCCCTGCGAGAACGGCGCATTGTCATCGGTGCTGTAGGCATCATCGTTGGCAACCGGCGGCTCGTTGTCATCGGTCACGTCGATCGCCAGGGTCGCGCTGTCGTCCGGGCTGGCCCCTACCCCGGCATCATCCACTTCAACCGTGACATCCAGGGTGCCATTGGTCTCGTGATCCAGCAGCGTACCGGCGCGCAGGAACAGTTCGGTACCGACGATCTCGAACAGCGCCGCATCGGCGCCCGACAGCGTCAGGTCGTTGCTGCCCGGGGCATCATCGGTGATAGCAATGTCCGCTACCTTGATCGCACTGCTGGTATCGGTATTCTCCGACAGGCTGGTGCTGGTATTGCTCAGGGCCACCATCGGGGCTTCGTTGACATCGGTGACGTTGATCGTCAGCGCCACTGTGTCATCCGGGCCTTCACCCAGGCTTTCATCGTCAACCTCGACGGTCACATCCAGCGTGGCCCGGGTCTCGTGATCCAGCAGCGTGCCCGCCTTCAGGAACAGCTCGGAGCCGGCTATCTCGAACAGCGCGGCATCGGCACCACTAAGACTCAGCGTGTTAGTACCTGCCGTGTCATCAGCAATAATAATCTGCGCAACACTAAGATCAGACGTAATGCTGGTGTTTTCCGCCAGGCTGGTTGTGGTACCAAACAGCGAAATCGTTGGTGCTTCGTTGACATCAGTGACCGTGATCGACAGGTCTACCGTGTCATCCGGGTCGCTGCCTACTTCTGCATCATCCACTTCAACCGTCACATCCAGGGTGCCATTGGTCTCGTGATCCAGCAGCGTACCCGCCTTCAGGAACAACTCGGAGCCGATTATCTTGAACAGCGCGGCATCGGCACCGCTCAGAGTCAGCGTATTGGTGCCTGCCGTATCATCCACAATGATAATCTGCGCAACGCTGAGATCGGTCGCGATGCTGGTGTTCTCCGCCAGGCTGGTAGTGGCCGCAAAAAGTGAAACCGTCGGCGCGGCGTTGTCAGACAGTACATTCAACAGCACCGAAGAAGGCGTGGTGACGACTTCCCAGCGCAGACCCAGGCTCGAGATATCCGGCAGATTCTGCGTATTAAAATCCCCGGTAAGCGAGGTGGCACCTTCAATGATGGTGAAGCTGTCACCCGCGCTCGGCTCAAATTCATTAATCAGGCTGACATTCAGAATGCCGTCCAGCACCAGCGGGCCTGTCAGCACCAGGCGGTCATATTCGGTATTCGCCGTCGTGCCGCCCAGTTCGATATCGATACTGCCGGTACCGAACAGTCCCAGGTGGTCAATGGTCAGCAGATCGGCAGAGAAGCCCGGCGCCACCGCACCATTGCCACTCAAGTCACCCACCTCGACCTCGGCATCCACCAGGCCGGCACCGCGCAGTACACCGCCCTGGATGCTCATCGGATCATTCAACGCAGCCGCTTCGTACTCCTTACCCTCGAAGACTTCAAAGACACCCGTTTGCTGGATGAATTCGCCGCCATGGGTCAACTTGAGGTTATTAACGCTGAAGATGCCGTTATTCAGGATATTCGCACTGAGAACAAAACCGTTACCGCTGGTCTCTATGCTGCCATCGGCATTGTTCAATGCCCCTTGGCTGACGGTAAATACCGGCGTATAACTGGTATAGTTTTGCTGGATGATTTCAATCTCGCCGGCATTGCTGAAGCCATTGGCAACCGTCAGACGCCCATAGCCCGCCTGAAAACCGGACTCGATGCG
>JAAENL010000449.1 GCA_024224435.1 Halieaceae bacterium | reverse complement strand
CAACGGGCCTAATAGTAGAGCCGCAGTGTGATGCCGTACAGTTCACCTGGAGCTACAACGCCTGCGTAACCACCCATCACAGGGATGTCCAGGCCGAAAGCGTAATACTCCTCATCGAGCAAATTCTGCCCCCAGATCGCCGCTTCCCAGGTCTGTTCCATGTTGCTCAGGGTAAAGCGCAGGTTTAGCAGATTGACCGAGTCGTTTTCCAGATTGGGATCAAGGTCCTGGTCGAGGTAAAAACTGTCGATATAGTTATGTTCTACACGCACCTTGCCAAACAGGTCAGCGGTCAGGTCATGCTCGTACTGCACATAACTGCTGACCGTCCACTCGGGTGCATTGTCGATGGCCTTACCTGCGAGATCCTGGGCACAGGCGGGAACGGCTGTTCCGGGAACACCGCCCTGTGCATCCAGCTCGACGAAGTAATAGTTAAAACTCTGTTGAATGGTGCACTGTCCATTGTCGAAATCTTGATACTCTGCTTTGTTATATCCGATGGCGGCTCCCGCGACCATATCAGCCATGGGCACAAAGACAGCATCCAGTTCCACACCGTAGCTCTCCATTGAGCCTGCGTTGGTCACCGTCAGGTTATTGCCATCGAAGGCTTGAGCCTGAAAATCATCGTAGTTGGTGAAGTAAAGGGAGCCGTTGAATTGCAGGCGGCGGTTCTCTGTAGAGCTTTTCCAGCCAATTTCGTAGTTAGTGGACGTCTCGGGATCGAACTCCCCGTTGCGGCCCTCCAGTTCACGGCGCTGGTTGAATCCGCCGGATTTGAAACCACGGCTGATGCTGGCGTAGGTCATGATGTCCGCGGTAACAAAGTAGCGGGCGATGATCGTGGGTGACCAGTCATCATCGTTGCGGGCTTCGTCGTAGTAAACGTCGGGCCCTGCGACTGGCGGGATATCGATTATCGAAACAGGCGTAGTGATCTGCGAGCCGTCCCGCTCCTTTCTTTCGTAGGTGTAACGCAATCCGAACGTGGTATTAAAATTATCGGTAATGTTCCAGATCAGTTGCCCGAAGGCAGCATAGCTGGTGGTTTTATAAATGTTGTCATCGGTGTTGAGTGTGCCATCGGGAAAGAGATTACTGAGAGGGAACCCGCCGACGTTAATGTTCGTCACGAGCGGAACCGCCTGGCGGAACGTGCCCTGCGAATCCATTTTAGAATAGAACGCATAAAGGCCAGCCTGGTAATCGAAGGTCTCACCGCCAGGGGAGGTGATGCGGAACTCGGAAGAGTACTGGTCAAAATCGATGTCCTGTGAGCCGGTGACGGCATCGTAGGCGGTGAAATCACCATCGTAGGCACTCTTCGACTCGTAATGACGCCAGGCATTGATGAAGGTAAGGGTATTTTCGTTGGATAGGTCCCTGTTCCACTCTAAAGCCAGGCCGCCAATGGTCACTTCGTTAGTGATGTCAGCATTCACCCAGTAGTTGTCGTCGTCAAAGGCGTTGGGGCTGGGAGGCAGGAAGCCTTCGGAGTCTTCGAAGGAGTGCCACTCCAGGATTGGGTTGCCTTGGGCATTGTTACCCAGTTGTGCAGAGAGCGCGGCAGAGGCTGCATTAAGGCTGGGTGTGTTCAGTGTAGAGAGTCCATCGTAGTCTATGACAGCGAGTGCACAGCAATCGGTGTCTTCCTTGGTGTAGTCCATGGTGAGCAGAAACTCGCCCAGTCTGCGGTCGGGATTGGTATCGCCGTCGAACAGTACGCGGGACTTCACGCCCCACTTGTTCGCGTTATTCAAATCTTCGTTGTTGTAGGTATTTTCGTAGAGGTGGTCCCCGTCGATGGCATAACCCGTCAGTCGCATGGCGTGGCCCGTGTCACCGAAGGGTACGTTCACCATGGCATGCACTTCTGCTCTTTCGTCTGTGTTGTACTGCAGTTCTACCTCAGCCGCTAGCCCTTCGGGTGAGGGTGCCTTGGTGATAATACTGATTGCGCCGGCGGCGGTATTCTTGCCGTAGAGCGTTCCCTGGGGGCCGCGCAGGATTTCGATACGCTCGATATCGATCAGGTCGCCGATGCTCATACCGGCGCGACCCTGGTAAACACCGTCGATAAATGTTCCGACACTGGGGTCGATGCCGACGTTAGTGCCCACGGAGCCGATACCGCGAATACGGATTGAGGTGGAGTTGGAATCCGTACCCGGCGTTATTTTGAGGCTGGGGGTGTAGTCTTGCAGCTGCGACAGATTGGTTACACCGGAGTCTTTGAAGAACTCACTGGTGAATGCCGTTACTGACATGGGGACTTCCTGAATGCTTTCCACGCGTTTAGTTGCGGTGACGACGACTTCTTCAAGGGCAAGCGGATCGGGTTGCACGCTCTGAGACCATGAATAAGATGCTGTGACTAGTAGTGTCAGGCCCAGTAAAAGAGGACGTTGCGCCATGAAAATCACCAGTAAATCGTTTTATATTTGTGCCACTGCGGGCGTCAGATGCCCTCATCCGAAGGTTCGCCGGATAGGGATATCCACAGTAACAAAACGGTATTTTAAAAACAAACAGATTTGACTGATTTTTATCGTGACAAGCGGGTGAGAGGGGTTGACAGCGGGGCAGCTTTATTTATGAGCTCTTTCCGGCACCCCGAGGCCGTCGAATATCATCACCAGTACCTGTACCCGAATGTCATCGAGAGAAAAATCCTCGCCGACAAGATGGCTCAGGCGGTTGTCGTTGACGATGGAGACGAAGCCGTGGATGGTCGACCAGATTGTCAACGCCTGCAATACGGGGTCACCGGCACGCAGTACGCCTTGTTCCTGTCCCAGCTTTATATCCGTCACCATCTCGCGGATGGCCCGACTACTGGTGTGCTGAAAGGCGATGTGTCCCTTGCTGCTAAGCAAGTCGCCACTGAACATCACCCTGTAATAGGCGGGGTGTGACAGAGCGAAATTTACGTAGGCGAAGCCGCTGGCGGCAAACTGGGCTAGTGGATCCGGTCCCGCGGCCGCCTGCTCCGCCACCATGGTTTGTTGCATGAGCTCAAAACCCTGCTCGACCACTGCCAGGATCAGCTCGTCCTTGTCGGCGAAGTGTCGATAGGGGGCGGTGTGAGAGACGCCAGCCCGTCTGGCGACTTCGCGGATGGACAGGCCGCGGGGCCCCAGCTCATTCAGTACGCCGAGTGCTGCCTCCAACAGTGCCGCTCGTAAGTCCCCATGATGGTATTTTTCTTTCGCGCTTTTCACGCTGTGTCGCCCCCACGCCAGAAGAGTGGCGAGTCTAGCAAAGGTTTTATAGTGTTTCTATTGTAAACATTAAAAACAGGTGCTAATGTTTCCAGCGTCTACAATAGTCAAATCGAGCGAATAACCGCGAGGAGTTGCCATGTCTCAGCCGATGTCAGATACCAACCCGTTTCTCAACTTTCCCTACGGATCAATCCAGATGGAATGTGAGGCTAATGACCTTATCGTGGAGGGGGAGGTGCCTGCCGATCTTTGCGGCAGTCTCTACAGGGCTGGTCCCAACCAGCGCTTCAGCCCCCGGGGCGACTATCATCTGTTCATGGGTGACGGCATGGTTCACGCCTTTCACATTGAGGACGGGCAGGTTGACTACAACAACCGCTGGGTGCGCACCGCCAAGTGGAAACACGAAGACAGGGCGGGGAAGACATTGATTAATCCCATGAACCCGTTCGATTGCGACCCGCAGTACAGTGACTTTGTGTTCACCGACAAGGACGGTACTGCCAACACGGCAACGGTGTGGCACGGTGGTCGCTTGTTGGTTATGGAAGAGGGTCATCCGCCCTATGAGGTGGACCCAAGAACGCTTGAGTCTATCGGTAGCTGGAATTTTCGCGGCAAGCTGAATACAGCGATGACCGCACATCCAAAAATCGACCCGGATACGGGCGAAATGGTATTTTTCGCTTATATGGCATCAGGGCCATTTTCATCGGATGTGATGCTTCACAAAGTAAACAAGGAAGGAATCCTGACGGATAGTGTCCACATTCCGACGCCATACTCATCGATGGTGCACGATTTTGTTATCACGGAAAACTACATTATTGTTCCGATAATGCCGATTACCGGTAGCCTTGAGCGGGCAATGGAGGGTGGACCGCCTTTTGCCTGGGAGCCGGAAAAAGGAGTGCATCTGGGCATCATTCCACGCGACAGCAGTTCTCCCGAGGACGTGCGGTGGGTCGAGATGGATCTGTGTTTCACCTTCCATTTCATGAACGGTTTTGACAAGGACGGTGTTATTACTATCGATGGGTGCCAGTTCGAGCAGGCTCCTCTTTTCCCTACACCCGACGGCGAGTCTACCGGCAAGGCGCAGCCTTTCCTCACCCGCTGGACGATCGATATGACCAAGAGCGACGCGCGCGCCACATTTGAGCGTATAGACGAGTTTGAATCAGAGTTTCCTCAGTGCGACCCCCGCCATGCCAGTAAGGCATACCGCCATGGCTGGTACGCTTCTACCGATGGCAGTAATGTCAGCGAGCTGGACGAGAGTCTTCGCTTTTACAATGTGCTGGGGCACTTCGATCATGAGAGCACTGCGCAAGACAGGTTCAATTGTGGCAAGGCAGTAGTGTCTGAGCCTATTTTTGTGCCCGCCTCAGGATCCGATGAAGAAGGAAACGGGTATCTGCTGTCGGTGGTGACCAGCTTCGAAACCAGGACGAGCAGTCTTTACATATTCAATGCGCTCAAACTGGCAGACGGCCCGGTAGCGAAGGTGCACCTGTCACATCGCATACCTGCAGGATTTCATGGAAGTTGGCGTCAGGGCTAACCTGATCCTCCCGCAGTGGCAGCGGCTGCTGCGGGCATTATTTTTCGAAACATATCTAGGTAGACCCTATCGCGCCGCCGATTTTGCGTGCCCTGTTGCCTGCTATGTGCGGCGCTAATGTTTGGGTTAGTAGCCCTTGCGCAGGTCAACCTCGTTCAACAGCGGGGTTCCAGTGGCGAAGCGCCGTAAATTCTCCACGGCGATGACCTGACCCCGGTTGAAAGTATCCGCGCTGGCTGCGGCCACGTGCGGTGTGATAATCACGTTGGGCATGTCCCACAGGGGACTGGACTTCGGTAGCGGTTCGGGGTCAGTAACGTCCAGACCTGCCGCCCCTAACTGGCCGGATTCCAGCGCGTCCACCAGATCCGCGGTTACGGTACTCTTGCCGCGGCCCACGCTGAGGAATACTGCACCGGGTTTCGTGATTGCAAAAAATTGGCGATTGAAAATTCCTCGAGTTTCGTTGGTCAGTGGCAGGGCGTTGGCAATGACATCGGCTGCGGGCGCCATGGCATATAGTTCATCGGACAAACCGACACGCTCGACGAAATCAGGCCCCTCACGTGACGAACGACGCGTTGCAATTACTCGCATGCCCAGTCCGTGGGCGCGTCGTGCGATCTCTGTGCCAATGCCGCCAAGACCAACGACAAGCATTGTTTTATTCTTGAGCTCACCAAATTTCATGCCGGTCTGCGGGTTACGCTGGAAGCGGCGTTCGGTCTGTGCTCTCACGTAGGCGGGCACGTCACGCGTGAGCGCCAGTAGCATGGCAATGGCATGCTCGGCTATCGCCGGGCCTGAAAGCCGTTTGGTGTTAGTAAAAGTGATAGTGTCTAGCTGCTTCTGAGAATAGCCCTTGCACATATCCATGCCGACAAAATAATTGTGTATCCATCGCAGGTTTTGTCCTGCCTGTTTGAGCACGCTTGGGGTGCACAGACCGATAAAACCATCTGCAGATTCCAGAAGTTGCGCCTGGTTTTCGCTACTGTCTCCCGGTTTCAAAAAAGTAATGTCTGTGCCGCCCGCAGCCTGCTGCAGGGCTTGCTTGAATTCATCCTGGTCAACGCCGGGAAGGGGTAGCACTAGCACGGCTACGTTCCGGGGTCGCCAATCCGGATCGTTGGCGACTGGCGTTGCAGCGGCACCCAGCCCCAATTCTTGTATTAGCGCCTGTGCCTCGGGGGAGGGCGCTGTTTGAGCGAAAGATGAGGAGTTGAGCGCAATGAAGAATGCAATAGCTTTAGATAGTTGCTGCAGTTTAGTCATGGTCAGTAGTGTCTTCCTTATTGTCACTTTCACTCAGCGGTCTGCACAAGCGAGTCAGCGTCGCTGCCGCACTGTGGCAAGTGGAAGAGCGGAGGTCAAGCTCATGTTTATGAATACCGCTGGCGTATCGCGATGCTCAGTGCCATTGTATTAACAGCGGGCTGGCGATTAAGGACGCAAATAGTGAAAAAAATAGCAGTGGTACTGGCACTGGCACTGGTAGGCGTTATCGGTATGACCGCCAGTTGGCTCTGGTGGGAGTGGGATCATATCGCGGTGACCGCCAGTGCGCCTCAGTGGGTGCCGGCGGCAGCGCAGGCGCCCGCCGCGCCCGCCGCGTCACGGGCACCTTGTGCCGATTATGCTCCGTTGCGTCGAGCCTGGTTTGGCGATCTGCATGTGCACACGGGTTTCTCTATGGATGCCAGATCGATGGGTATGTTAGGAACGCCTGATGACGCTTACCGTTTTGCGCGCGGTGAAGAGATTGGCCTTGGCCCATTTGATGCAAAGGGCTTAGGTGAGCGTCGGGTGCAACTGTCGCGCCCGCTGGACTTCGCGGCAGTCACTGATCACGCTGAGTGGATGGGTGAAATAGTCGTCTGTACCGAGGCTGATAGTCCATCTTACGCAAGCCCTGAGTGCCGCGCGTTTCGGGGTGAAACGCCAGCAGTAACGTCGATGGCAACGCTAATCGGTGGTTCGATGCCGCTGTTAAATGTCGTTGGATTTATGAATCGTAAGGCCGGTGTATGCGGACCCGGAAACCAGTGGTGCAGAGAGGGCCTGCTCTCCGCCTGGAAGCAAACCCAGGAGGCGGCAGAGGCGCACTACGACCGCAGCGGGGAATGTCGCTTCAGTAGTTTTCATGCCTACGAATACAGTAATTCTCCGGGACGCTCAAAGGTGCACCGAAATGTCATTTTTAGAAACGAACGTGTTCCGGAGTTACCGGTCTCCTCGTTGGAGGAGGGTGACCCATTGGGTTTGTGGGAGCAGCTGCAGTCGCAATGTAATCTAGCGGCAGGGGAGTGTGAGGCGATTTCAATCCCTCACAATGCCAATGTCTCCAATGGTCGAATGTTCCGCATAACCTGGCAGGACGAGTCAATCGCTGAGCAGCAGCGCCAGGCGCGGTTGCGAGAACAGATGGAACCTGTGGTAGAAATCATGCAGATCAAGGGAGAGTCCGAGTGCAAAAGTGGCATGTGGAATGTGTTCGGCAAAGACGAATTTTGCGACTTTGAGAAATTGCGCGTCGCAGCCCCCGATTGTGAGGATGATTATGGCACAGGCGCAATTTTTGGCCGGGGCTGCCAGTCGCGTCTGGATTTTGCTCGTTACGCCCTGATCGAAGGTATGAAAGAGCAAGCGCGTATTGGCGTCAATCCCTACCGTTTTGGTTTCGCCGGCAGTACTGATTCGCACAATGCCACGCCGGGAGATGTGGCAGAGGATAGTTTTAAGGGTTGTTGTGCAAACACGGACAATACGCCTGCGCAGCGGCTCGACCCAGCGGCTGATTTCGGCGGCCGTGCGGCTGCCGCGCGCAATCCTGGGGGGCTGATGGGAATCTGGGCTGAGGAGAATACCCGGGATGCCTTATTCGATGCGATGCTGCGCAGAGAAGTGTTTGCTACCAGCGGCCCTCGCATCACACCGCGCTTGTTTGTGGGGGCTGCATTACCTGATAACGTCTGTCAGGGAAATCTGGCGGAGCAGGGCTACGAGCGTGGTGTGCCGATGGGAAGCGTGATTTCAAATCGCTTGAGTCAGTCACCTGTTTTTGCGGCGGCCGTGAGTGCT